>NZ_JBHXRX010000008.1:129221-182283 GCF_042714995.1 Streptomyces sp. NPDC058665 | reverse complement strand
GGGGTTTTCCTACCCCACGCCCCCCCCCGCCGGGGGGGGCCTGGGGGGGGTCGGCTGACCCCGCAGGGGGGTGTGGGGGGGCCGGGGCCGCTGTTGACGGCGGCCCGGTCCCGGGTGTGGTTGGGCTGGTGTCTCTCAGTTGGACGGTCGCGCGCCGCGGGCGTACGGCCACTCCCGCAGCGAGCGCCCAGCGACCAGCCAGGCGTGCAGGCACGACGGCAGCAACGACCCGTATCCGGAAGCGTGGTACGGCAGGTGAGGGCCGTACGGTACGAGGACGACAGCCCGGTCGGAGCCGCCGGCCACGGCCCAGCCGCCCGCGCCCCCGACACCGGCACCGGCACCGGCACCGGCGAGGGGCAACGCGGCGATTCCGCAGGACGGGTGGGCCGAAATGAGCTCCGCCAACCGGCGCAGTGCGTCGGGGACCGAACGCGCCCGGCTGCCCTGGAGTACGTCCGCGCAGTCCAGCAGGCGGCTGTCCCGGCAGACGTCCAGGTCCACGACGAGGTGCTCGTCGACGACCGCCGGCGCACCGCCGAAACCGACCCCGGCGCCGAGGCGCACGCCGAACGACGCGTCGGCGCAACGCGCGTTCAGCACAGCCGGGGCCGGGCCCGCTTCGACCACGACGAAGCGCTTCACGCCGACACCTCCCCGCGTCCTGGCGCCCACCCGGGCAGCGGGAGCGGCGGCGGTTCCGGCAGCGGGACGGTCACCGGCTCGTGCGCGGGCTGGCCCATCCCCAGGAGCCCGTACATCAGCCTGCGCATGTTCCGGTTGAACCGGCCCGGCTCCGACGTGATGCGCGAGGCGATGGCCGCGTACTCCTCGGGCCGGTACTCGCGTGCCGCGTAGGCGAGTTGGTCCATCAGCGGATGGGTGGGCGACAGCGTCGGCGCGTGCGCCGCGAGAGCCGCGGCGGGCGACGACGGATTGATCTCCCGCTCCGGCGAGGTGGCCAGCAGCATCGGCGCCCCGGTGAGCGTCCCGTAGAGGGTGACTGAGCCGTGATCACCGATGATCCAGTCGGCCGCGATCAGGACACTGCGCCAGTCCGCCTCCGGCGGCACGAGCGCCATGCCGAGTTGGCCGCACCGTGCCAGCCACGCACGGATCTGATACGCCCCGTGGCCGGCCCACACATTGGGGTGGACGAGCAGGGCCGTACGGTAGCGCGCCGCCGGGAGTTCGCCCATCAGCCGCGGCAGCAGCGTGTCGAAGTGGCCGAAGGAGGAGTGCGCTCCCCAGGTCGAGACCGCGACGACGAACTTCTCTCCTTCGACGAGCCCGAGCGCGCGACGGTACGCGGCGCGCAGCGGCAGGCTTGCGGTGATCCGGTCATGCACGGGATCACCGGTCACATGCGCCAGCGGGAGCGCCTCCGGGCAGTCGCGCGCCAGCTCGCGCAGTTCGGCGTGGTGCGGCACGACCACGGCGGCGGGCAGTCGCCCGCCGGGCAGGATGTCCTGCCTGCGCAGCCCGGCCACGCCCGTGTTCGCTCCCTCGGTCACCCGCTTCAGATAGTTGGCCCCGTGCGGCAGTGTGATCAGCGGTGCGTCGATGTACTGCACGCCGCGCGGCCCGGCGGCGAGGGCGAGATCGAAGGTCATACGGGTGGCCTGCTCCCACGGCAGCACCACGCTTCCCAGCCTCGCGAGGAAGGCGGGCACGTCGTCGCCGAAGGCGTGCGGCGGTGCCGTGAAGAGGACCTGGACCCGGAAGTCGGCTTCCAGCAGGGAAAGGACATCGAGCAGCCGTTTCCCGTACGTCACGGTGTGGACCACCGCGAGTATCCTCTTGCGCCCCACCAGGGTCAGCCACTGCCGTGACTCACCCGTGTTCGCCTCTGTGGTCCCCGCGTCGCTGGTGGTTGTTTCGAACCTGTTCGTTTCGGTCGTGCCCGATCCTGTCGTGCCCGATCCTGTCGTACTCGATCCGTACGGAGTCGATCGGTACGTGATGGACCCGTACGTGATCGATCCGGTCCTGCTCAACGCCGACATGGCGTCCCCCTGTTGACCGCACTCTTCCGAGTGCCATGAACTTCCTTCTGTCGAGGGGATGCCCGGCAGGGGGGACGGAAGGCTGGACGGACCCTTGCGAGAACCTTGCAGCCCTGGTGTCAGGAGCCCGTCCGTACGAAGGACCTGTGGGCCTCGACGAAGTGGCGTTCGGCAGCCGCCGCCTGGCCGGCCGGCGCGGAGACCCAGAGGTCGTACATCTTGCCGCCCTCGTCCCAGCTCAGGTCGTACGTTCGGCGCGGTCCGCCGTCGGCGGCGCCGCCGTCCCAGGTGAACTCCCAGACGGCGGCCGGGAATCCGTTGTGTGTGGTCTCGCGGACGGAACCGTCGCGGTAGCCGGAGTAGTCCGACGGGCCCGACGCGTGTGCCTGGCGCATCACCGCGGCGGGGCCGTTCGGGTCCAGGGCCTGGGGATGGACGCCGATACGGAAGGCGTTGTCGGCGGAGTTGTAGAAGACCCGGGGTGATTCGTCGGTGCGGATGAAGCCCGTGGGGGTGGCCATCTTGAAGCCGGCCGGGTCGGTGACGGTCCGGTAGCCGTCGGGGGCCGGGTCGCCGCCGGCCCCGGGGGTCTCCGCGGGTCCGGTGGAAGCGGGCTTGTCCGCGTCGTCGCCGAGGGGTTCGGCCGCGTCGGAGTCCTTCCTGCCGGGATCCTTCGACGTGTCGGGGGTCTTGGCGGGCTTCTCCGTGGCCGCGTCGGAGTCCCGCTCCCGTACCTCGTCCGCGGGACCGCTCCCCGCCTCCGTCCCCTTGGCGGAGTCGTCCCTCGTCATGACCCACGCACCGGTGCCGCCCGCCGCGAGGACGACGGCCAGCGTGCCGACGAGAAGCGCCGTACGGACCCGTGGGCGCGCGGCCGGTGCGGAGGCGGCGCCGAGCACGACCGGGGCGCCGGAAGGGGACGGGCCCCCGGGCTTGGGACTCACCGGCGTGTGGGGCACGGTGGGCATCCGCTCCTGCGTCAGAAAGCCGCGCAGTGTCCGCTCGACCTCGTCGGCGCCGAGCCGCTGCCCGGGATCCCGCTCAAGGAGACCGTTCACGACGGGAAGCAGCGGACCGGCCGAGTCGGGCACCTTGACCTCGTCGATCACCACGGCGTGCAGCACCTCCGCCATCGAGTCGCGGCGGAACGGCGACTCGCCCTCGACGGCGGCGCAGAGGAGCACCCCGAGCGACCACAGGTCGGACTCCGGGCCCGTACGCTTCCCCGACATCCGCTCCGGAGCGGTGTACTCCGGGGAGCCGACGAACGCGCCCGTCTCCGTAAGCGTCGCCTGCCCGTCGACCTGCGCGATCCCGAAGTCCGACAGCACCACGCGCCCGGTGGCCGCCTCCAGGAGTACGTTCGCGGGCTTGAGGTCACGGTGCAGCACTCCGGCCGCGTGCGCGGCGCGCAGGGCGGCCAGCAGGGCGAGGCCGATACGGGCGGCCTCCGCGGGCGCGACCGGGCCGTCCGTGGCGATCCGGTCGGCGAGCGACTGGCCGTCGATCAGCTCCATCACGAGCCAGGGCTGCGCGTCGTGCTGGACGACGTCGTGCAGGACCAGCACACCGGGGTGCTTCACCTGCGCGACCGAACGCGCCTCGCGCAGTGTGCGCTGCCGCCGGCTCTCGGCCTCGGCGGGCGAGAGCCTTTCGTCGACGTGCAACTCCTTCATCGCGACGGCGCGGCCGAGCAGTTCGTCGTTCGCCCGCCAGACCGTGCCCATACCGCCGCGTCCGAGCGGTGTGGTGATGCGGTAGCGCCCCGCTATGAGATCCCCGTGACTTGCCATGGCGGCATCATACGAACTGCCGTTCCTGGAGGGGCAGTTGGGCCGACTGATGGTCATTGTGCACAAGAGGCGTGACCGAGCGGTGAAGAGAGGCGCTCTCGACCGCGTCCACCGGCCCGGGAGATCCCCGATCAGTCGGTGAACCTCAGCACTTCACGTACGGGGCGACGCTGTGTCTTCGGTCCGTGGGGTCCGTATCCCAGCCGCAGGACCATCTGGACATGCCCCGAGCCCGAGACCGGATCGCGTAGCAGCCACCGCAGATCGGACCATTCGAGTGCCTGGGTGGCGAACGAACTCGTCAGCCCGTGCAGGGTGGCGACGAGCAGCAGCCGTTCCAGCGCCTGCCCCGTCCGCAGCCAGTCGGCCGGTCCGTCCGACGCCGTGCTGAGCAGTGCCAGTTGGGGCCGTTCCTCGAAGTCGACGGTGGGCCGGCCCCGGACCGCGTCGAGCCCGGCGAAGTCGCGGGCGGGGGCGGTTCCACCGAGCTTGCGCGGCCCGAAGGCGTAGTCCGGTACCCCGTCGGTGGTGACGTCCGTCCTGGAGTTCCTGGTCCACCGGGCCCGCTCGGCGTCCCGGTCGGGGTCCATGAGGTTGTAGCCCTCGGCGTCCCTGATCAGATCCAGCACGGTGTGCAGATGCGTGGGCGCGAGGAAGTCCAGTTCGGCGCCTTCGAAGCGGGCGGCTTCCCCGAGCAGGTCCCGGAGACCGGTGGGAATCTCGCGCTCGGAGAACGGAAAGCGGCTCGTGTGCCTTTCGTGGATCGCCGGGTACAGGTCGGCCCGCGGCGTCGCCGTCGCGGCGGAGCCGACGCGTACGGTCGCCAGCAGATCCGGAGCGGCTGGATCGGGCAGCAGCGCCGTCTCGGAGCGGAAACCGAGGTGGGCGAGCGCGACCCGCAGGTTGAGCAGCGCCGCTCCGCACCCGATGTGCAGACCTCGTCCGTCGGGGTCCTCGTGCGGCAGGGCACGCGCCGGATCCGCGTACATCGTGAAGGTGCGGGTGCTCGGGGCGTACCGGAACAGCCACGGCTGTGCGTTGTGCATCGACGGTGCGGCGGTGGCGTCGGCCACGAGCCCCGTCACCGTCCGCTCGTCGATCGTCTGTGCGGACACGGTGCCTCCCGAGCCTCGTCGTACTTCCAGCATGGAGCCGTGACCGGGTTCGGGGCAGGGGCCGACCGGCCCCTTTCCCGGAGCCTCGCCGACCCGGTGTGGAAGCCCCTTCCCGGGACCTGTCGACGCCCGAAAGGGCTGAGTGGCCCCTGGGGCGCCGTGCCGACGGGAGTCACGCTCGGGTGTGTGGCAGCGACAGCCACACACCCGGAGAAGGGGACACGTCATGAAGGCACTGGTTTTTCACGGGCCGGGAAAGTCGTCGTGGGACGAGGTCCCCGACCCCGCGCTCACGGACGCGGGGGACGTGGTGGTCCGCGTCGACGCGACCACGATCTGCGGAACCGATCTGCACATCCTCAAGGGGGACGTCCCGGAAGTCGCCCCGGGGACGGTCCTCGGACACGAGGCGGTCGGCGAGGTGGTCGAGGCCGGCCGCGACGTGCGGACCGTGCGGCCGGGGGACCGCGTGCTGGTCTCCTGCATCTCGGCGTGCGGGCGTTGCCGCTACTGCCGCGAGGCCCGGTACGGCCAGTGCCTCGGCGGCGGTGGCTGGGTGCTCGGGCATCTGATCGACGGTACGCAGGCCGAGTACGTGCGCGTCCCCTTCGCCGACATGTCCGTTCACCCCCTGCCCGGCGGCGTGAGCAGCGAGGACGCCGTACTGCTCGCCGACATCCTCCCCACCGCCTACGAGGTGGGAGTCCTCAACGGCCGGGTCGGCCCCGGCGACACGGTCGTGGTGGTCGGATCGGGTCCGATCGGGCTGGCGGCGATCACGACCGCACAGCTGTTCAGCCCCGGCCGGATCATCGCGGTCGACCTCTCTCCCGCCAGGCTGGAGGCCGCTCGGCGGTTCGGTGCCGACGAGGTGGTGAACGGGGCGGAGGACCCCGCCCGGGTGATCGCTGATCTCACCGGCGGCTCGGGCGCCGACGTGGCGATCGAAGCGGTCGGTGTGCCGGAGACCTTCGAGTTGTGCACCCGCACGGTGCGCCCCGGCGGACACGTCGCGAACGTCGGCGTCCACGGAAAACCTGCGGTGCTCCACCTGGAGGACCTGTGGATCAAGGACGTGACGATCACGACCGGCCTGGTCGACACCTCCTCCACCCCGATGCTGCTGGGCATGACGGCCGCCGGACGGCTTCCCACGGGCTCGCTGGTCACGCACACCTTCGCTCTCGACCGGATGGAAGAGGCGTACGAGGTCTTCAGGGCGGCCGACAGCGGGGCGCTGAAGGTCGTCCTGAAGAGGGCGGGTGCGTAGGGAGGCGACCCGCTTCCGGTACAGGATGCGGTCACAGAAGCAGTGGCTACCGTGGAGTTACACCCTCTGGGGCTGTCGTTCGGATCAGGCCCCAGGGCTGGACTGCCAGCTCGGCGCCGTACAGTACGGCAATCCCGAATCGGTGCAGAGCCTGCTCCGGGCCGTGCTCTCGGTCGGACGGGAGCTGGACCTCCCCCAGGTGCTGCGGGGCATCGTGGAGGCGGCGGTCGCGCTGGTCGACGCGGATGTGCCGCCGGAGGCGGCCGAGCATGTCGTCGCCGTCCTCGCGGAGGCGCTCAGCAACGTCGCACGGCACGCGCACGCCACCTCGGCGTCGGTGTCCCTCGTGGTCCGCGGCGGGACGCTGACCCTGTCGGTCTCCGACAACGGGGTGGGCATCGGGAAAGACAGCCGGAGAAGCGGGCTGGAGAACCTCTCCAGGCGGGCCGCGGCCTGGGCGGCACCATGGCGCTCGAAGCACCCGGCGACGGGGGTACCCGCCTCGTATGGGCCGTCCCGGTCGTCCCGCGGTGATCGCGTGCCGGGCCGGGGGCGCGGGGGCGCCGGGGTCGGAGCGCGGGGCGAGGGCAAGGGGCCGTTCGGGCCACCCGCGAGGCCGGGCGGTCCTTGCCTGAGCCCGGTCACCACAGGCACCCTGGAAGTCGAGCGACCCGTCCGGCAGGGCGTCGGGGTTCGGCGGACGGAGCGGAATCTGGAGGTACGGCCATGACCATGACTCTGCTGAACGCTCTGCCCGGCCAGGGACGGGAGCATCTGATGGAGTTCTCCCGTCCGGTCTCCTTCGCGGCGGGTACCCGGATCTTCGAGGACCGGGATCCGGCGGACCGGTTCTGGGTCATCCGGACAGGCGCGGTCAACCTCGATCTGCACAGGCGTGCGCGGAACACGGGCACGCTGGAGATGCTGGGCCACGGCGACCTGCTGGGATGGTCGTGGCTGGTCCCGCCGTACACCTGGCGGCTGGGTGCCGAAGCCTTCAGCATGGTCCGGGCCGACGAGTTCGACGCCCGCGCCGTACGGGCCCTGTGCGACGAGGACCCCGTCCTCGGACTCGCGCTGACCCGCCGCGTGCTGGAAGTGGTGGCGGACCGTCTCCAGGCGACCCGCATCCGCCTTCTGGGCATGTACGCCCCGCAAGGCAGCGAGGCCAGGCTGTCCATCGAGTGACGCCGCACGCGTACGGTGCGTACGGCTCATGGGAGGCCGGGCGGATTCCTCCGGTGAGAGCCTCCTGATCAGCGGTGACCGCCGGCGTGCCCGTCCGGCCGGCCCGTGTGGTCGTCGACCCGGGATGCCGCCTCCGTGGCGAGAACCGCTGCCTGGATACGCCGCTCGACGCCGAGTTTGGCCAGCAGCCGCGAGATGTGGTTCTTGACCGTCTTCTCGGACAGAAAGATCCGTCCGCCGATCTCACGGTTGGTGAGCCCCTCCCCGATCAGCACGAGAATCTCCCGCTCACGCGGTGAGAGCTGCGACAGAGCGCCCTGCTCGGCCTCCGTACCGCCACCGGCCTCCTCGCCGCGGAGATTCCTCATCAGCCGGGTCGTGGTGGCCGGGTCGAGCATGGACTGGCCCGAGGCCACCGTCCGCACGGCGGCCACCAGGTCCGACCCCTTGATCTCCTTCAGCACGTATCCGGCGGCCCCGGCCATGATCGCGTCGAGAAGCGCGTCGTCGTCGTCGAACGACGTGAGTATCAGGCAGGCCAGCCGGGGCATGCGGGAGAGCAGCTCCCGGCAGACCGTGATTCCGTCCCCGTCGGGAATCCGTACGTCGAGCACGGCGACATCCGGGCGCAGGGCCGGGCCCTGGGCCAGCGCGTGGGCGGCCGTACCCGTGTCGCCGACCACCTCGATATCGGGTTCGGCGTCGAGCAGGTCCTGTACGCCGCGCCGGACGACCTCGTGGTCGTCGAGCAGGAAAACCCGGATCGGGTGGGACGGCGAGAACTCCCTTGCCTCACTCATATCGGTCCTTCCGCGGTTCGTGGACCAGTCCCGGCCTCCATCCTCGCCCGCCTTCCGGGGCCGGACCAGGGCCGAACGGGCCCCTGCTCCGGCCGGAGGGCTCCGGCTCCGGGGCCCTGTGGTGCGTTGGCCGGGAGCGTCTGTCGGGGGGACGCTGGAATCCGGCGCCCGGCTTCACGACGTTCCGGAGGACGCGATGCGGGAGGAAGCGATGCGAGACGCGAGCACGTCGGCACCCGGCCCGGTCGCCGGCGGCGGAGACGGGCCCCTTCGTTGAGCCGCCGGGACGGGGGTGAGGGACCCGCTGTGCGGGCGGGGACATGGACGTACGAGGGTTTCGACCCGGAGCAGGAACGCCTGCGCGAAGCCTTGTGCACCCTGGGCAACGGCTACTTCGCCACCCGTGGATCGGCGTCGGAGATCTCCGCCCCGCCCTGGCACTCCCCTGGCACCTACGCGGCGGGGTGCTACAACCGGCTGACGTCCACGGTCGAGGGACGCCAGGTCGAGAACGAGGACATGGTCAATCTGCCCAACTGGCTGCCGCTCCGCTACCGCGTCCGCGTCGAAGGCGCACGCCCCGGCCCGTGGCTGGCGCCCGGCGGCCCCGAGCTGATCAAGTACGGGCAGACGCTGGATCTCCGGCACGGCACACTCACACGGGGGTCGGTCTACACGGCGGCGGAGGACCCTGCCGGACCTCGGCTGCGCGTGGAGGAGTGCCGGCTGGTCCATATGGGCGAGCCTCATCTGGCCGCGCAGCGCACCTCGTTCACCGCCGAGGGCTGGGCGGGCGAGGTGGAGATCGAGACGGCCGTCGACGGCGACGTACGGAACGCCGGCGTCGACCGCTACGCGGACCTCGCGGACCAGCATCTGACACGCTGGCGTACCGGCTCCGAGGAACGCGACACGGTGTGGCTGTGCTGCCGCACACTCAACTCCGACATCCTCATCGCGCTGGCCTCGCGGACCAGGGTGGCCGGCCACCGAGACATCACGCCCCGCACCCGGCTCGCCGACCGGCGGGCCGCCCAGACCCTGACGATCCCCGTGGGGCGGGGCGAGACCGTGGTCGTCGACAAGACGGTCGCGCTGTACACCTCGCGCGATCCGGCGATCAGCGGTCCCCTGCCGACGGCCGTCGAGGCCGTACGACGGGCCCCGGGCTTCCCGCGCCTCCTCGCCTCGCACCACCACGCGTGGGAGCGCATCTGGCGGCGCGCGGCTCTCGACGTACCCGGGAAGGCGGGCTCGATTCTGCGGCTGCACCTGTTCCACGTACTCCAGACGCTCTCCCCGCACACCGCGGGCCTGGACGTCGGGGTACCCGCGAGGGGGCTGCACGGCGAGGCGTACCGCGGGCATGTCTTCTGGGACGAGCTGTTCGTGCTGCCGTATCTGAACCTGCACTTCCCGGAGGTGTCCCGGGCGCTCCTCGGTTACCGGCACCGGCGGCTGCCGGCGGCCTGCCGGGCGGCGGCGGAAGCAGGACGCGTGGGGGCGATGTACCCGTGGCAGAGCGGCAGCGACGGACGCGAGGAGTCACCGGAACTCCATCTGAACCCGCGCTCGGGCCGCTGGCTGCCCGACCACTCCCGCCTCCAGCACCACGTCGGATCGGCGGTCGCGTACAACGTGTGGCGGTACGCCGAGGCCAGCGGCGACACGGAGTTCCTGCACGGCAAGGGCGCGGAGATGCTCATCCAGATCGCCCGCTTCTGGGCGGACGCGGCGGTCTGGGACCCCTCGCTGGACCGCTATCGGCTCCGGGGTGTCGTCGGCCCCGACGAGTACCACGACGGCTACCCGGACTCCACCACGCCGGGGCTCGACGACAACGCGTACACGAACGTAACCGCCGCGTGGGTGCTGACCCGGGCGCTCGAACTCGGTCGCGCCCTTCCCCGTACGCGTCGACAGGAGCTGTTCGAGCGTTTCGGAATGGATCCGGGCGAGCCGGACCGCTGGGACGACATCGCGCACCGCCTCCATGTGCCGTACCACGAGGGCGTCGTCAGCCAGTTCGAGGGCTACGCGGACCTCGCCGAACTCGACTGGGAGCGGTACCGCGGGCGCTACGGCGACATCCGGCGGCTGGACCGGATCCTGGAGGCCGAGGGGGACTCGGTCAACCGGTACAAGGCGTCGAAGCAGGCGGACGTGCTGATGCTCGGCTATCTCTTCTCGCCGCAGGAACTCGCGGGTCTCTTCCGGCAGCTCGGTCACCGGTTCGACGACGAATCCTGGCGTGCCGCCATCGACTACTACCTGCCGCGCACCAGCCATGGTTCGACGCTCAGCGCCCTGGTCAGCGCGTGGGTGCTGGCGAGGGCGCGCAGGGACGAGGCGTGGGCCTACGCGGAGGAGGCTCTCATCGGGGACGTGGCGGACATCCAGGGCGGCACGACCGGGGAGGGCATCCATCTGGGCGCCATGGCCGGGACCCTGGATTTCGTGCAGCGCTGTCTGACCGGGCTGGAGACGCGCGCCGACGGGCTGTGGCTCGACCCCGCGCCGCTGCCTCAGCTCTCGAAGTTCCGGGTCGGCATCCGCTACCGGAACCACTGGGACGTGGACCTGCGGATCCGGGCGCACCGGGTACGGATCGCCGTGCCGGAATCGGAGGAGGATCCCGTACGCCTCGTGCTCGACGGGAAGGAGTGGGCGGTCCCGCCCGGTACCGACCGCCTGCTCGATCTGGCCCGGGGGAAGGTCAGCCCGGCACGAGCACGGCGGCGCCGTTGACGCGGTCGGCCGCGAGGTCGCTCAGCGCCTGGTCCGCGCGGTCCATCGGGTACGGACTCACCGTGACCTCGATACCGATCCGGTCGGCGAGGGCCAGGAACTCGCGTCCGTCCTGGCGGGTGTTGGAGGTGACACTGCGCAGGTCACGCTCCTGGAAGAGATGGCGCTGATAGTTCAGCGAGGGGATGTCGGTGAGGTGGATACCGGCGACCGCGAGTGTGCCCGACCGGTCCAGCGCCTCCAGGGCCACCGGCACGAGATCGCCCACGGGGGCGAAGAGGATGGCCGAGTCCAGCGGTTCGGGCGGGCGGCCGTAGGCGTCACCGGCCGAGGCGGCACCGAGGCTGAGCGCCAGTTCACGTGCCCGTGCCGATCTGGTCAGCACATGGACGGTGGCTCCCTCGGCCAGGGCCACCTGGGCCGCCAGATGGGCGGAGGCGCCGAAGCCGTAGATGCCCAGCCGCCCGCCCTCGGGCAGTGCGGCGCGGCGCAGCGAGCGATAGCCGATGATCCCGGCGCACAGGAGGGGCGCGAGCGGGGCGGGGTCCCGGTCCTCAGGGAGCGGGTAGGCGAAGGCCGCAGGGACCAGTGCCAGATCGGCGAAGCCGCCGTCCTCGTCCCATCCCGTGTAGGTGGACCAGGGGCAGAGGTTCTCCCGCCCGGCCCGGCAGTAGCGGCACTTTCCGCAGGTGCCGCGCAGCCACGCGCCGCCGGCGCGGTCACCGGCACGGAACGAGTCCACCGCGTCGCCGGTGGCGACGACGCGGCCGACGATCTCGTGGCCGGGTACGGTCGATGGCCGCCGGGGTGCGAGATCGCCTTCGGCCAGATGCAGATCGGTACGGCAGACACCGCACGCCTCCACCCGCAGCAGCAGGTCGCCTGGCCCTGGGTCGGGCGGGCGCCGGCTGACCCGGGTCAGGGGTCCGGTGCCGATGGGTCCTGGCCTCTCGACGGCCCAGGCGTGCGTCGGTTCTCCGGAGACTGCGGACGTCATGGTTCAAGCCTGTGGCAGGTGGGCTGCCGGGGCAAACGACACCGGTCCGGGACACGGTGACCGTGTCCCGGACCGGTGGGCGATCCGGTCAGTGGAACCAGCGGTTGCGGTTGACGACCGGGAGTCGCTCCCACAGGGCGCTCAGGCCCCAGGTCCGGCCGGCGTAGGCGGCGGCGAGGCCGATCAGGACCACCGCGTACACGATGTGGTAGTCGAGGACGGGGTTGCTCGACATGCTGGGCGCGCCGTCGGAGAGATGTCTGGCGGGCGGCCATTCCGCGAGCCACATCATGCCCATCATCAAGGTGCCGGCCATCGCGGCGAACCGCAGGGCGAAGCCGGCGAGCAGGGTCACGCCGATCGCGAGGAGGCCGAGCATGAACAGCCAGTCCACCCATGCCTGGCCGGCCCAGCTGTGGAAGGTGGACTCCAGCGGCCCCGCGGCGACGCCGCTCAGGAAGCCCTTCGTCGGCGATCCTCCGTCGATCCAGGCCGCTCCGCCGGGAGTCGCGTATCCCCAGCCGAACGCCTTGTCCAGGAAGGCCCAGAGGAACACCCCTCCGAGGATCAGGCGTACGACGGCGAGGATCCTCGGGAGGAAGACATCCGCACCGGTTCGGGCGGCGTCCGCGATGCTCAGAGCCTGATCGTCAAGGACCGGCCGTGAAGTACGAGGCCGGTGCGAACCCTCGTGAACTGCCATTGGTGTTGCCCCCTTCGGGACTGTGGATACGGTGTGGCTGCTGCTTGCACACTCAATATCCCGCCGGCCGAAGGCGGCGCACAGCGGCGACAGGCCCTCCTCCGAGGGCCGAACGGCCCTCTCCGTCAGCGCCGTTCAGACCTCGGTGATGTGCCGTGCTGTTCGTTCGCGGCGTTCGCCTGGGTGGCGATGACCGCGGCCTGGACCCGTCGTTCGACGCCCAGTTTGGCCAGCAGCCGCGAGATGTTGTTCTTCACCGTCTTCTCCGCCAGGTAGAGGCGTTCGCCGATCTCGCGGTTGGTCAGCCCCTCCCCCACGAGGACGAGGATCTCCCGCTCGCGCTCGGTCAGGTCCGGCAGTCCGGGCGTCCGCTGCTCGGGTTCGGCCTCGCCGCGCAGTCGTGCCATCACGCGTGAGGTGGTCCCGGGGTCGAGCATGGACTGCCCCGATGCGACGGTACGGACCGCGGTGACCAGGTCCGTGCCGCTGATCTGCTTCAGGACGTAACCCGAAGCGCCGGCCATGATCGCGTCGAGCAGCGCCTCCTCGTCGTCGAAGGAGGTGAGCATCAGACAGGCCAACTGCGGCATGCGTGAACGCAGTTCCCTGCACACCGCGACCCCGTCGCCGTCGGCCAGCCGTACGTCGAGTACGGCGACCCGCGGACGCAGCGCGGGAATGCGGACCAGCGCCTGCTCCGCCGTGGACGCCTCCCCCACCACCGTCAGATCAGGTTCGGCGTCCAGCAGATCGCGTACGCCCCGCCGGACCACTTCATGGTCGTCCAGCAGAAAGACGCTCACCGGTGCCGTCGAGCCCTTGCCGCTCCCGCTGTCCGTCACTACCGCTCCCCTCGATCCCTGGCTCCGGTCATCCATCGCCCCACCTGGTGCATCCTCGCCGCAACGGGCGTCAAAAGCCATGTGAAGCGAAATGTCCGTGAGGGATGGACCGTTCGGCCCTGGCACCGGGGCGACGGCGAGGGGACGCTGGTTGTCCGGCAGGCGAGCGCGTGATCGGGCTCGGCGAGAGGAAAGGTTGTGGATGATGAGCGAGCGGATCCCGCGGCCGTCGCCGAGCGCCCGGGAGACACAGCTGCACCGGCACATGGAGGCGTTGGAGCGTGCTGACGCGCTGAATCTGCTGCGCTCGGTGTCACTCGGCCGCCTCGTGTTCACCGAGAGCGCGCTGCCTGCGATCCGTCCGCTCAACCATCTGCTGGACGGGGAGGACATCATCATCCGGCTCGGTGACGGTTCGGCGCTCGCGTCGCTCAAGGCGCCGAGCGACCCGCCGGGAGCCGTCGTGGCGTACGAGGCGGATGTCATCGACCCGGTGCGGCACGTGGGCTGGAGCGTCGTCGTCACGGGATACGCGCGTCTGGTGGACGATCCGGCCGACCTCGAACGCTACCGGGATCTGCTGCGTCCGTGGGTGGCCCGGACGATGACCGATGTGCTGCGTATCCGTCCCGAGCTGATCACCGGGTTCAGGCTCACCCCCGCGGCGGGGCACCCGACGGGCGGCTGAGCGACGACGTCGTTCAGCCGGCGGTCCGTGCCGGTCGATCGTGTTCCTCCTGAAGCAGAGGGGCGCGCCAGACGAATCGGCTGCCGCCGCCGGCGGGCGTGTCGATCGTGAAGGTCCCTCGCGCGCCCCTGGCCCGCTCGGCCAGATTCCGCAGACCGCTGCGCGGTACATCCGGCGGGATGCCGCGGCCGTTGTCCGTGACGGTCAGGACGACCTCGTCGGCGGTGGCCTGGAGATCGACCTCCACCCGGGTGGCGTGTGCGTGACGTCCGGCGTTGCTCAACAGCTCGCCCAGCGCGGCGTGCACGTGGTCGGCGACCGGCGCAGGCACGTCGGTGTCCAGGAGACCCTCCATGCTGAGGCGGGGCGGATAGCCGAGGACGGACGCCGCCTCACCGGCCGTCCGCGCGGCACGCGCCCGCAGGCTGCGCCCGGCCTCCTCGTCCCTGACGCGCAGGCCGAAGATCGTGCTGCGGATGATTTTGATCGTCTCGTCCAGGTCGCCGACGGCACGGGAAAGCCGTTCGGCGGCGCCGGCGTGATCCACCAGCCGCGCGGCGCTCTGCAAGGTCATCCCGGTGGCGAACAGCCGCTGGATCGCCAGATCGTGCAGATCGCGAGCGATGCGGTCGCGGTCCTCCAGGAGCGTCAACTGTTCGGTGTCGCTGCGCCGTTCGGCCAGTTCCAGGGCGACAGCGGCCTGGCCGGCGAAGACGAGCAGCGGATCGATCTCGCTGTCCGTGAAGACCGGCTCTCCCGCGGTCCTGACCAGCAGCAGCACTCCGAGACCGTGCTCGGGGGTGCCCAGGGGGACGGCGACGGCGGGCCCCGGCTTCGTGAGATCACCGGCTCCGCCGGTGAAGCGGTCGTCGTCCGCCAGAGATGCCGTGGCGACAGGGCCGCCTTCACGGTAGGCGGCGCCGGGCAGGGTGCCGTCGACCGGATGGACCAGCCCGCGCCGTTCCTCTTCCCCGCCTCCTGCGGCGAGTTCCACGACGAGGCTGTCGGTTCCGGGCACGGGAAGGCAGATGTCGGCGCGCTCGGCTCCCGTGAGCTCTCTGGCCCGGTCGGCGATGAGCCCGAGAACCTCCGCGCGCGGGCTGCCGGAGAACAGGCTGTTGGTGATCTCCGTGTTCGCGCGCTGCCAGCTCTGCCGGAGCCTCACGCCCTCGTACAGACGGGCGTTGTCGATGGCCACACCCGCCGCCACCGACAGGGTGGAGATGACGGCTTCGTCCTCGGTGTCGAAGTCCTGCCCACCGCGCTTGTCGGTCAGATACAGATTTCCGAACACCTGGTCACGCACGCGGATGGGCACGCCGAGGAATGTGCGCATCGGCGGGTGGCGGGCCGGGAAACCGTAGGACGCCTCGTGCGCCGTCAGATCCGTGAGTCGCAGCGGTTCGGGATTGCGGATCAGCTCACCCAGCAGACCGTGGCCCGCGGGCAGTGGCCCGATCTCCTCGATCTCCTCGTCCGTGACACCGACCGTCAGGAACTGGGACAGTCTGCGACCGTCCGGGCCTATCACCCCGAGCGCCGCGTAGCGGGCGTCGACGAGGACGGCGGCAGCCTCCACGATCCGCCGCAGCACCTGGGCGAGGTCCAGCTCCCGCCCCACCGAGACGACGGCCTCCAGCAGGCTGTGCACCCGGTCCCTGGTGCCCCGGGCGGCGTCGATACGGGTCTGAAGCTCGTCAAGGAGCTCGTCGAGCCGCATCTTCGGTATCTGAGAGAACGGATCCTGCTCGCCCACCGTCGCTCCTCCACAGCCTGGACCGGAGGTCAGACTAGCGGCCCTGCCGGCGTCGTGTGGAGGGCGTCGTGTGGGTGGAGGGTGGACGGGCGCCTACGGTCCCGAGGGACCCGAGCTGTCGTCGGCTCGTACAGGCCCGCCGCCGTCGCCGGGCGGAGTGAGTCCGGAGGGAACCAGCAGCACCGGGCAGCGTGCGTGGTGCAGCAGCGCGGGCACGGTGCGCAGGCGCCGTGAGCGTTTTCCGCCGTGCCTGCGGTACGCGACGACCACCGCGTCGGCGCCGGACGTGGCGGTGATCAGCTCGCTGTCGGCCATGGGCGCGATCCGGTCGTGGTCACGGTCGTCCGTCCCGGCGGGGCTCTCCGCTCCGGTGGCGCGAGCGGTGGAGAACGGCGCGTCGGCGGTGGAGGGCCGGTAGTGCGCGGTGTGGACGAAACGCAGGCGGGCACCGCGCCGTACGGCTTCCTCGAAGGCGAAGCCGGCGGCTTCGAGGTCGGCGTCGCTTTCGACGGCGAACAGCACCTCGCCCGCCCGGAGTTGGCCGGTGGGGCACCCGGCGCCGACCACGAGGAGTGGGCAGGGGCTCCGTTCGGCGACGCTCTGGGCCACGGACCGCGACGCCAGCGAGGCGGGAGCGCGCAGGGCGCGGGTGCCGACGACGACGAGCGCCGCGGTCCTGCCGCGGGTCAGCAGGGCCGTGGCGGGGTCGGCGGCCACGGCCGTGAGGCGGACGGGGAGTTGGGGGTGGCGCGCGAGGACCCGGTCGGCCGACGTGGTCAGGACCGGTCCGGCCACGTCCAGGTCGGGCACGCCGTACACGATCTCCAGAGTCACCGCCCGGCGCCTCGACTCCTCGGCCGCCGCGTCCAGTGCGCGGGTCGCGACGACCGATCCGTCGACGCCCACGACCACATGGTGTTCGAGCATGCGCGTTCTCCCCTCCTGCCCCTGGCGGACCCTCGGGCCGGGCCCGCGACCCAACTCTGGTGCCTGGGACGGGCGTTCCACAGGAGCCGACCGGACCCGCCCGGGGGTCCGACCGGCCCTACCCCCGGGCCTGCGGCCGGTGCCACGTTGCTCGGGACAACAACGTGAGCGGATACGGAAGGTGGTGGGAACGGTGGAGTTCCCCCTGGTGGTCGGCATCGACGGATCCGAATCGAGTCTGCGGGCGCTGGACTGGGCCGCGGACGAGGCGGTACGGCACACGCTGCCGCTGCGAGTGGTGTACGCCCATCTCTGGGAGCCGCACGACAGCGCCCGATCGCCCCTCGGCGCGGGCGAGCCGCTGGACGGGACCTGGGCCGAAGACGTCGTCACCGGAGCGGCCAGGCGGGCGCGGGTGGGCCGGCCCGAGCTGAAGGTCTCCAGCACCGTGCTGCCCGACGCCGCCGTGCCCGCGCTGCTGCGCGAGAGCGAGGAGGCGTACGCCGTGGTCATCGGCAGCAGAGGCCACGGCACCCTGACGGGGCTGCTCCTCGGGTCGGTCGGCCTCCAGCTGGCGGCCCGCGCGTCCGGTCCTGTCATCGTCGTACGGGGCGCGCCGGCCAGTGTCAGGGGCGGCTTCAACCAGGTGGTGCTGGGCGTGCACGACGCCGAACGCAGCTCGGCGGCAACGGAGTTCGCCTTCGCGGAGGCCCAGGCGCGCGGCAGCCGGCTGCACGCGGTACACGCCTGGAGGACCCCGGCCTACGTACTGCCCGACGTGCCGATCCCCCCGGACCTGTTCACGGAGAACCAGGAGCACGAGGCGCGGGAACTGCTCACCGCCGCGCTGCAGAAGTCCGCCCACCGGCACCCGTCGGTGCGGGTCGTCCAGGAGGCGTTCAACGGCCCCGCTCGCGACGGTCTGCTGGGCGCGTCGAAATCCGCCGATCTGGTGGTGATCGGCGCCCGCCGCCGCCACAACTCACCGGCCCTCCAACTCGGCAGCGTCAACCACGCGGTGCTCCACCACGCGTCCTGCCCGGTGGCGATCGTCCCCCAGCGCCCCTGACCCCGGACCCCGGACGGTCGCGGGCGATCGTCCTGCGGTCGGCAGGAAAACGAACGTAATAGCAGGTCAATCGCGCGGGCCCGGCGACCATCGCCGGGTCCCGCGCTCGGGTGTGTCCGGCCGTTTATCCGCCCTGCTCATGAGAGCAAAAAAAACCGCATGTGTTGCCTGGAGGTTAACGGCCGACCTACTGTCCCTCGCCAGGACCACATCAGGAGGCCCACATGCGTATCAAGCGCATCTTCGGGATCTTTATCGCGACATCCACCCTTGCGTCACTCGCCGCCTGCTCCGTATCCACCACCCCCGGTGGCACCGACGGCGGGAGCGAGAAGGCCACCGGCGACCTGTCCATCGGCTTCAGCCAGGCGACCCAGCAGTCACCGTTCTACGTGCAGCTGCGCACGGGAGCCGAGCAGGCCGCGAAGAAGGCCGGCGCCAAGCTCAACTTCGCCGATGCCGGCGACGACGTGACCAAGCAGAACAACGACATCCAGGACCTGATCACGCGCGGCGTCGACGTGCTGCTGATAAACCCGGTGGACCCCAAGGGCGTCAAGGCGGGTCTGGCCGCCGCGAAGGCCGCGGGCATCCCGGTCGTCACCGTCGACCGTCCGGTGCCATCGGGCGGCGCCGCGTCCCACGTCGGCCGGGACAACAAGGAGATGGGCCGGCTCGTCGGGGAGCAGGTCGCCAAGGCGATGGGCGCCCAGGGCGGCAAGATCCTTGAGATCAAGGGTGACGCGGGTGGCGCGGTCGCCCGTGACCGCAGCGCCGGCTTCCACGAGGCCGTGGCCGGGAACAGCAAGATCAAGATCGTCGCCGGGCCCTACTGCGACTACATCCGTTCCAAGGCCGTCACCGCCACACAGGACCTCCTCCAGACGAACTCCGACGTCAAGGCGGTCTACGCCCACAACGACGACATGGCTCTCGGGGCGCTCCAGGTGCTCAAGGAGAACAACCGCGGCGATGTGATGGTCGCCGGGGTCGACGGCCTGATGGAGGCGGTGAAGTCCATAGCCGCCGACGGTCCGTATGTCGCCACGGCGCTCAACGACCCGATCTCCCTC
Source organism: Streptomyces sp. NPDC058665 (assembly GCF_042714995.1). Lineage (NCBI taxonomy): Bacteria > Bacillati > Actinomycetota > Actinomycetes > Kitasatosporales > Streptomycetaceae > Streptomyces > Streptomyces sp. NPDC058665. The sequence continues at coordinate 163,308 of NZ_JBHXRX010000008.1, read as the reverse complement.
GGTGGCACCGCCGTACAGACGGCCCTCGATGTCCAGGCGGGCAAGAAGGCCCCCGCGTCCGTCGACGCCGGGACCGGTCTCGTCGACCGGGACAACGCCGCCAAGTACACCGGCTCCACCACGTTCGCCCTCGCGGGCAAGGAATGACACCGAGTCCCACCCCGGCGGCCGGGTCCCACCGCGGCCCCGGCCTCCGCCCCCTTCCCGAACCGGCTTCCGGACCCGTCCCAGGATCCACACGAGAAAGCGACACGAACATGCCGCAGACCATGCGAGCCGCCCTGCTGCACGCCCCGGGCGACATCCGCGTCGAGGAGGTGCCGGTACCGGAACCGGCGCCCCGGGAGGCACTCGTCCGCGTCGCCGCCTGCGGAGTCTGCGGCTCCGACATACCGAGGATGCTGCGGCCCGGCGGCGCGTACCACCTCCCGCTCATCTGCGGCCACGAGTTCTCCGGCCATGTGGTGGCGCTGGGCGCCGAGCTGGCCGCCGCCGGCACGGTCAAGGAGGGCGACCTGGTGGCCGTACCGCCGCTGGTCCCCTGCCGCCGCTGCGCACCCTGCTCCCAGGGCCACTTCAGCCTCTGCGAGGACTACGACTACTTCGGCAGCAGGCGGGCCGGTGCGTACGCCGAGTACGTCGCGGTTCCGGAGGGCAACCTCATGGTCCTGCCCGCCGACCTCGACCCCCGCGCCGCCGCGATGCTCGACCCTGCAGCCATCGCCCTGCACGCCATCTGGCGCACCAAGCTGCGTACCGGACACCGGGTCGCGGTTGTCGGCGCGGGACCGATCGGGCTGTTCGCCGTCCAGTGGGCGCGGCTGGCCGGGGCGAGTGAGGTGCTGTCGATCGATGTGAGCGAGCAGAAGGCGGCGATGGCCCTGGAGGCCGGCGCCACCCACACCGCCACCACGCCCGAGCAGGCCACCGAACTGGCGGGCCCCGGCTACGACGTGATCATCGAGTCCGCCGGCGTACCGGCCACCGCCGACCAGGCCGTCGCCCTCGCCGCCCGGCACGGCCAGGCCGTCTTCATCGGCATTCCGCACGACCCGGTGGTGCTGCCCAAGTCCACGTTCAGCAGCTTCCTGCGCCGCGAGGTCACCCTCCACGGCGCCTGGAACTCCTTCTCCGCGCCCTTCCCCGGCGACGAATGGCGCACCGCCGCGCGCGCCATGGGCGACGGCAGTCTCCGCTGGAAATTTATGATCACTCACGAGCTGGGCCTGGACGACGTCTCGTCCACCCTGCACAGCCTCGGCGATCGCTCCGTGTTCAGCTCCAAGGTTCTCTTCATGCCGAACGGAGACCGGCCATGACGGCATTTCTCGCGATCGACCTGGGCACCGAGAGCGCCCGCGTCGCCGTGTACGGCGCGGGCGGCGCCGTACTGGGGCAGAGCAGGAGCGGCTACCCCACATCCTTCCCGCACCCCGGGTGGGCCGAGCAGGACCCCGAGAGCTGGTGGCGCGCGGTGGTGACCGCCACCAGGGCCGCGCTCGCCGAAGCAGACTCGCCCCCGGTGACCGGGGTCGCGGTCGCCACCACCGCCTCCACCGTCGTCGTACTCGACGGCGAAGGACGGCCGCTGCGCCCCGCACTGCTGTGGATGGACAGCCGCGCCAGCGCCGAATCGGCGCTGACCGCGCGGTCCGGCCACCCTGCCCTGCGGTACGCGGGCGGTTCCGACGCCGTCGAGTTCCTCGTACCCAAGGCCATGTGGCTGGCCAGGAACGAACCGGACACCTACCGCGCCGCCCGGCACATCTCCGAAGCCGTCGACTACCTCGTCTGGCGCCTCACCGGGGAGTGGACGGGCTCGCAGATGAACGCCGTCTGCAAGTGGAACTACGACCCGCACGGCGCCGGACTGCCCGACGACCTCTACGCCGAGTTCGGCGTCCCCGATCTGCGGGACAAGCTCCCCGACCGGATCATCCCGGTCGGCGGCCCCGTCGCCGGGGTGCGGCAGGAAGCCCGCGAGGAACTCGGCATCACCGGAAAGGCCGTGGTCTGCGCCGGGGGCATCGATGCCCATCTGTCGCTCCTCGCCGTGGGAGGCGCCAGGCCCGGCCGGGTGTCGGTCGTCTGCGGCACCTCGACCGCCTTCGTCACCGAGATCGACGAGCCGGTCTTCCCGCCCACCGTCTGGGGCCCCTATCCGGACGCCCTCAACGCCGGGCACTGGCTGGTCGAGGGCGGACAGGTCACCTCGGGATCCGTCCTGACCTGGGTCGGTGAGCAGCTGCTGGGCCGGCCCCGCGCCGAACTGGCCGGACTGATCGAGGAAGCCTCGGCCCTGCCGCCCCGTCGACACGGCCTCATGGTCCTCGACTACTTCATGGGCAACCGCACCCCGCTGCGCGACCCCCGGCTGCGCGGAGCGGTGCTCGGGCTGACCGTCGGCACCCGCCCCGAGGGGGTCTACCGGGCCGCGGTCGAAGGGGTCGCCTACGGCACCCGGCAGGTGCTCGACTCCTTCATCGACGGGGGTGTCCCGGTCGACGAGGTGTTCGTCTCCGGCGGAATCCGGCACAACCCGCTGTGGCTGCGGACCACGGCCGATGTACTCGGCCGCCCGCTGCGCCTGGTCGCCGAGGACAACCTGACCCTGCGGGCCTGCGCGGTCGCCGCCGCCGTCGGCTCGGGCGAGGCGGCCTCGCTGACCGAGGCGGCGGCGGGCTTCGCCCCCGAGGTACGGCTGGTCGAGCCTGACCCCACCCACCACGACACCTTCGAAGAGGGCTACGCGGACTACCGCGCCGCCACCGAAGCCACCCGCACGATCGCCCACCGGCTCAGCGCGCCGGACCGCGGGCACAGCTGACCGGGCAGCGGACGAGGAGCGCCGGATGACCAACATCGAGGACGAAGCCCTGCTCTACCAGGTCGCCTCCATGTACTACGAGCAGAACAGGACTCAGGAGCAGATCGGGGAGGAACTGCACTTCACCCGCTGGAAGGTCGGCCGTCTCCTCGCCGAGGCCCGGCAGGCGGGGATCGTACGGATCGAGGTCGTCCACCCCAAGGCGCGGGTGCGCGCACTGGAGGAGCGGCTGCGGGAGGTCTTCGGGCTGCGCGACGCCGTCGTGGTCACGGCCGACCGTACGGACGACGAGGAGGGACTGCGCGCGCGGGTGGCTGAGGCCGGGGCGGACTACCTCGCCAGGCTCAAGCCCTCGGTACTGGGCGTGTCCTGGGGCCGCACGATGGACCTGCTCGCGGCCAGCCTCCACTCGGGCTGGGCGAAGGACGTCCACGTCGTACAGATCAACGGCGGGCTCAGCCGCTCCCGCACGCCTACCTCCGCGCAAGACATGGCCAGCCGGATCGCGCACTCCGCCCAGGGCACGCTCAGCGTCCTGCCCGTTCCGTCCATCGTGGAACAGGAGGCGACCCGGCGGCTCCTGGAGGGGGACAGCGCGGTCGCCGACGTCCTCACCCAGGCCGCCGCCGCTGACACCGTCCTGTTCAGCCCCGGTGGTGTCGGCGCCGACTCCGTACTCGTCAGCTCCGGCTATCTCACCGCCGACGACCTGGGGAAGCTCGCCGAGGCAGGAGCCGTCGGCGATGTCGCGGGACGCTTCATCGACGCGCGGGGTGCCATCGTCGACCGGTCGCTGGACGACCGCACCCTCGGTCTCCCGCTGGAACACCTGCGCCACAGCGCCGTGTCGGTGGCCGTGGTCTCCGGCAGCGCCAAACACGCGGTGTGCGCGGCCGTGGTCTCCAGCGGGCTGTGCAACACCCTCGTCACCGACCACCACACCGCGTCCCATCTGCTCAACCCGCAGCCGAGCGACGAGCTGTGAGTGCGCACAGCAGGAAGGGAGGGGCCATGAGCCCTCAGGAAACCGACCGCCGGGGAACCGACAGCGAGGGACCCGGCCGCGAGGGAACGCCCCGCCGGGGAACCGACCCCGAGATACCCCGGCTGACGATGCGCGGCATCGTCAAGCGCTTCCCCGGCACCCTCGCCAACGACGGGGCCGAACTGATCGTGCGCGCGGGAGAGACGCACTGCCTGCTCGGCGAGAACGGCGCGGGCAAGAGCACCCTGATGAAGATCCTGGCCGGCTCCTACCGGCCGGACGAGGGCGAGATCCTCCTCGACGGTGAACCCGCCGTGCTCACCAGCCCGCAGGCCGGCCTGGCCGCGGGGATCGCCGTCATCTACCAGGAACTGGACCTCGTACCCGACCTGACCGTCGCCCAGAATCTCCTCCTCGGCCACGCGCCGTCCACGGGCCCGGTCATCCGTCGCAGAGAACGCGCCGAGCTCGCCCGCGCCGCCGTGGCCCGGGTCGGCGGGGACTTCTCCGTCCACACCCTCGTCCGCGATCTGCCCATCGCCGCACAACAGCTCACCGCGGTCGCCAAGGCACTCACCTCCGACGCACGCCTCATCGTCATGGACGAGCCGTCCGCGACCCTCGGCGAGAGCGACCTGCGCAAGGTGTTCGAAGTGATCCGCTCGCTCACCGCGCAGGGCCGCTCCGTCATCTACATCTCGCACCGCCTGGACGAGGTCATGGAGATCGGGGACCGCGCCACGGTGATGCGCGACGGCCGGTCGGTCGCCGTCCGGGACCTCGCCACCACCACCGTCGGCCAGTTGGTCGACGACATGATCGGCGAGGCCAGGGAACTCGTCCGCCCCACCGAGCGGGCCCGGCCCCAGACACCGCCGATGCTGGAGATCCACCGCGTGCACAGCCCCGGGCTGATCGACATCGCCGGCGTCGAGGTGCGGGCGGGCGAGATCGTGGGGCTCGCGGGGCTGGGCGGCGCCGGCCGTACGACCCTGCTCAAGGCGCTGTTCGGCGACGCGCCGGCCACTGTCTCCGTCACCCTGGAAGGCGCCGCGGTACGGCTGGGCAGCCCCGCGGCGGCGGTACGGGCCGGACTCGCCCTGGTGCCGGAGAGCCGCAAGGAACAAGGGCTGATGCCGGGTCTGTCCGTCGGCCGCAACGCCGCTGTCACCGCGCTCGGCCGCCGGCCCTGGCTGCTGCCCCACCGCGTCGGCCGCAGGCTGTCCGCACCGGTCCTCACCGGCCTCGGGGTGCGCTGCTCCTCGCCCGACCAACTGGTGGGCGAGCTGTCCGGCGGCAATCAGCAGAAGGTTGTGCTCGCCAAATGGATCACCAAGGGCGGGATACGTGTCCTGCTGCTCGACGAGCCCACCCGCGGCCTGGACGTGGGGGCCAAGGCCGACCTCTACCGGCAGGTGCGCCACCTCGCCGACCAGGGCGTGGCGGTGCTCCTGGCCAGCAGTGAGCTGAGCGAACTGACCGCCAACGCCGACCGTGTCTGGGTGTTGCACGAAGGCCGCAACGTGGCCTGCTTCGATCCGCGCACGACCGACGAGAACACCATCGCGCACACCGTCATCACCGGAGTCACACCTACCGGAGTCACACCGACTGGAGCACCCTCATGAGCACATCCACCACGGTGGCCGACACCGAAGAGGCCCCCGACGACCGGGGCCTGCGGACCGCGTCCACCCGGCGGCGCGGCCTGGACCTCGTCGTCAAGTTCAATCTGGTGCTGGTCTTCCTGGCCCTGTGTGTGGTCGCGAGTCTGCTCGCCCCGGAGTTCCTGACCACCCGCAACATGTCCAACCTGCTTCAGCAGTCGGCGCTGACCGGCATCGTCGCCATCGGGATGACCATGGTCATCCTCACCGCAGGGATCGATCTCTCGGTGGGCAGCGTCGCCGCCTTCGGCGGGATGACCGTCGCCCTGCTGATCGACAAGGACATCAACTTCGTGCTGGCCATCGCCGCCAGCCTCGCCGCCGGTGCCCTGTTCGGCGCGCTCATGGGCGGGCTCTCCGCCTATCTGTCGCTGCCCGCCTTCATGACCACCCTCGCCGGACTGACGGCCATCCGCGGACTGACCTATCTGCTGACGGACGGCGAGCCCGCAGGCGGCGACATCCCGCACTCCTTCCAGCTCCTGGGCGGCGGATTCATCGGTCACATACCGATCGTCGGTCTCATCTTCGTGGCGGTCACCGTCGTCGCCGGACTGGTCCTGCGCGGCACCACGTTCGGCGAGTACGTCTACGCCGTCGGCAGCAACAAGGAAGCCGCCCGGCTCTCGGGTCTGCCGGTACGGGGCGTGATCACCGCGGTCTTCGCCATCTCCGGCACGCTGTCCGCCCTGGCGGGGGTGCTGCTGACCTCCCGGCTCACCATCGGCCAGCCGACCGCGTTCAGCGGTCTCGAACTCGACGCCATCGCGGCGGTCGTACTCGGCGGCACCAATCTCTTCGGCGGGCGCGGCGGGGTGATGGGCACCTTCGTCGCCGTGCTGCTGCTGTCGGTGCTGCGCAACCTCTGCAATCTGATGGGCCTGGGCTCGTTCTTCCAGATGGTCGTCACCGGTCTGATCCTCGTGGTCGCGCTCGTCCTCAACATGCTCATAGAGAAGCGAGGCTCCCGTGCCTGACACCGCCGCCGTCCCCGCCCCGACCTCCCTCGCGGCCTCCTCCGTGGCCTCCGCCGCGGCCTCTTCCGCGACCAGCAACGCCGAGCTGCGCGCCTTCCTGCACGGACTGCCCGGCGTCGACGAGGCCGGTGTCCACGCCCGCGTGGCCGACCTGGCCACCCGCTCGGTCAAGACCACCGCCAAGGCGCACGCCATCGACCTGGCCATCCGCATGGTCGACCTGACCACGCTGGAAGGCTCCGACACCCCCGGCAAGGTACGGGCCCTGTGCGCCAAGGCGCTGCTGCCCGACCCCGCCGACCGTACGGTCCCCCCGGTGGCCGCCGTCTGCGTCTATCCGGACCTCGTGCCCGTCGCCGTACAGGCCCTGCGTAACACCCCGGTCGGCGTCGCCTCGGTGGCCACTTCCTTCCCCGCGGGCCGCGCGCCGCTGGACGCCAGGCTTCTCGACACCCGTCACGCCGTGGCCGACGGGGCGACCGAGATCGACATGGTGATCGACCGGGGTGCCTTCCTCGCCGGTGACTACCGCAAGGTCTACGACGAGATCGTCGCCGTCAAGAAGGTCTGCGCCCGCCCGCACGGCGAGCCGGCCCATCTGAAGGTGATCCTCGAAACCGGCGAGCTGCCCGGCTACGACGCCGTACGCCGCGCCTCGTGGCTCGCCATGCGCGCCGGCGCCGACTTCATCAAGACGTCCACCGGCAAGGTGTCGCCCGCCGCCACCCCGGCCGTCACTCTGGTCATGCTCCAGGCGGTACGCGACTTCCGCGCCGAGACGGGCCGTCAGGTCGGTGTGAAACCCGCCGGAGGCATCCGCACCACCAAGGACGCGCTGCGCAACCTCGTGATGGTCGCCGAAACCGCGGGGTCCGACTGGCTCGACCCCCGCTGGTTCCGTATCGGTGCCTCCAGTCTGCTCAACGACCTGCTGATGCAGCGGGCGAAACTGACGACCGGCACATACCCCGGTCCCGACTACTACTCCGTGGACTGAAAGGGACCAGGCACGCATGTCCGAAAGCACGCTCAGCACACTCGGTACGTTCGACTACGCACCCGCGCCCGAATCGAGGGCCGTGGTCTCCCTGCGGCCCGCGTACGGGCTCTTCATCGACGGAGAGTTCACCGAACCCGGTGACCACACCCTGGCCACCGTCAACCCCGCCGACGAGGAAGTCCTCGCCGAAGTGACCACGGCCACCGACGAGGACGTGGACCGCGCGGTCGCGGCGGCCCGCCGCGCCTTCGACGGCGTCTGGTCCAGGACCAGCCCCTCCGAACGCGGCAAGTACCTCTACCGGATCAGCAGGATCATCCAGGACCGCGCACGCGAACTCGCCGTCCTGGAGTCCCTCGACAACGGCAAACCCATCAAGGAGAGCCGGGACTTCGACATCCCGACGGCCGCCGCCCACTTCTTCTACTACGCGGGCTGGGCCGACAAGCTGTCCTTCGCCGTACCGGGCGCGCCCCGGCCCCGGCCGCTCGGCGTCGCCGCGCAGGTCATTCCGTGGAACTTCCCGCTGCTGATGCTCGCGTGGAAGATCGCCCCGGCGCTCGCGGCCGGGAACACCGTCGTGCTCAAGCCCGCCGAGACCACACCGCTGACCGCTCTGGTCTTCGCGGAGATCTGTCAGCAGGCCGGCCTGCCGCCCGGTGTCGTCAATGTCGTCACGGGCGCGGGCGCCACCGGCCGTGCCCTCGTCGCGCACCCCGGCATCGACAAGGTCGCCTTCACCGGCTCCACCGACGTCGGCAGGGAGATCGCCCGCACCGTCGCGGGGACCTCCAAGCGGGTCACCCTCGAACTCGGCGGCAAGGGCGCCAACATCGTCTACGAGGACGCCGCCGTCGACCAGGCCGTCGAGGGCATCGTCACCGGGATCTTCTTCAACCAGGGGCATGTCTGCTGCGCGGGCTCCCGGCTGCTGGTTCAGGAGTCCGTCGCCGACGAGATCCTGCACCGGCTCAAGGAACGCGTCGCCCGGCTGCGCCTCGGCGACCCGCTGGACAAGAACACCGACATCGGCGCCGTCAACTCCGCCGCCCAGCTCGCCCGTATCCAGGACCTCGCGCGGGCCGGCCGGGAGGAGGGCGGTGAGGGCTGGTCCCCGGACTGTCAACTGCCCTCCAGGGGCTACTGGTTCGCCCCGACCATCTTCACCGGTGTCACCCAGGCGCACCGGATCGCCCGCGAGGAGATCTTCGGCCCGGTGCTGTCCGTGCTGACGTTCCGCACCCCCGAGGAGGCCGTCCAGAAGGCGAACAACACCCCGTACGGGCTGTCCGCCGGTGTCTGGACGGAGAAGGGCAGCCGGATGCTGTGGACGGCGAACCGGCTGCGCGCCGGGGTGATCTGGGCGAACACCTTCAACACATTCGATCCCGCCAGCCCCTTCGGCGGCTACCGCGAGTCCGGTTACGGCCGCGAGGGCGGACGGCACGGACTGGAGGCGTACCTCAATGGATGAATCCGTCACCGCACCCGAGGCGGCGGCCCCGCGGCTGCCGGTGCACAAAACCTACAAGCTCTATGTGGGCGGCGCCTTTCCCCGCTCCGAGTCGGGCAGGAGTATCCGCGTGACCTCAGCCCGGGGCGAACACCTGGCCCACGCCGCGCTGGCCTCACGGAAGGACGCCAGGGACGCGGTCGTCGCGGCCCGCGGGGCGTTCGGTCCGTGGGCCGCCCGGTCCGCCTACAACCGGGGCCAGATCCTCTACCGGATCGCCGAGATGATGGAGGGCCGCCGCGCCCACTTCGTCCAGGACACCGTCGACGCCCAGGGCGTCGGCCGCGCCGAGGCGGGGGACATCGTCTCGGCGGCGATCGACCGCTGGGTGTACTACGCGGGCTGGACCGACAAGATCGCCCAGGTCCTGGGCACCGGCAACCCGGTCTCCGGGCCGTACGAGAACAACTCCGCTCCCGAGCCGACCGGTGTCGTCGCCGTCCTCGCCCCGCAGGACGCGCCGCTGCTCGGACTGGTCGCGGTCGTCGCACCGGTGATCGCGGCCGGGAACACCGCGGTCGTGATCGCGAGCGAACGCGCCCCGCTGCCCGCCGTCACCCTGGCCGAGGCGCTGGCCACCTCCGATCTGCCGGGCGGGGTGGTCAACATCCTCACCGGCAGGACGGCCGAACTGGCCACACCACTGGCGGCGCACGCCGACGTCAACGCGCTCGACCTGGCCGGGGCGGGAGAACTCGCCACGGACTTGGAGACGGCGGCGGCAACCACCCTCACCCGGGTCCTGCGCCCGGCACCATCCCCCGACTGGACCACGCTACCGGGACTGACCCGCATCACACCGTTCCTGGAGACGAAGACCGTCTGGCAGCCGGCGGGGCGGTAGGGGTGCCGGCACACATCTCGGCGACGGGGGTGCCGAGATGTGTGCCGCCGGCAGGAGACGTCGGCCTCCGTGGCGTTGGTCAGCCCGGTCGGCGGAAGTCCAGCATGCAGAAGACCTTGTCGTAGCGGTCTTCGCCGACCGCGACGAAGTCGGTGAGGCGGCCGTATTCGGTGAAACCCAGCGACCCGTAGAGGTGCAGTGCACCGGTGTTGTCGCCTCGGGCGTCCAGGGTGAGGACCTCGATACCCGCGTCCCGGGCGTCAGCGATCAACGCGGCGGTAAGCGCCCGGCCGACACCGCGACCATGCGCCCCGGCATCGACCGCGATCTTCTCCAGATCGGCGTGTGGCCGATGGGTCGGCCGGGCGCAGCGAAGCCAGTACCCCAGCCCCACGAGCCATCGGTCGAGGTAGGCGGCACGCAGGGCCGCGTCCCCGGCCCGCGCCTCGGAGACGACATGGCGGAGAAGTTCCGCCACCTCGTCCCGCGACGGCGGCTCGGCCCAGCCCAGCGCGGGGAGTCCCTCCCGGTTTCGGATGCGGACAGTGCTGGGCAATCGCGACGGGTCAGGGCCTGAGCACGATCCGGCCGAAGACTTCACCGGCGTCCATCTTCCGGTGGGCCAGGACGAATTGGTCCAGCGAGAGCACCTCGTGCACCACCGCGGTGAGTTCGCCGCGGACCACTGCGGCGAACTGCTCGCCGCGTACGGCCCATAGATCCGCCGTGCCGACCGTGGCCGCGCTGAAGGTGGCGAACGACATCGACTTCTGGAACCGAGCCATCAGCGTCGTTCCGAAGTCCGCGGGCGGCTGACCTCCCACGGCTCCGACGGCGACCATGCGCCCGTTGGGATTGAGCAGGTCGAAGAACGACGGCAGGTCGTCGCCGGCCACCACGTCGAAGACCACGTCGTAGCCCGCCGGGGAGTCGGGGCCACCGCGGCCCGAGCGGTCCAGCACGTGCGTGGCGCCCAGTTGGCGCAGGCGTTCTCCGCGCTCGGCCGACGACGTGGTCACCGCCACCGCGGACGCGCCCTCGCGGACCGCCAGTTGCACCGCCATGACCCCGACGCTGCCGGCCGCCCCGCGTACCAGCACCGCCTCGCCCGGGGCGAAGTGGGCGTGCGCCAGGCCGAAATGGGCTACGGCCCCGGAGCTGCCGACCGTGACCGAATCGACCGGCGACAGTCCCTCGGGCAGCGGCAGCACCTGCTCGACCGGTACGCACGCCTGCTCGACATAACCTCCTCCCATACCTGTGAAGGCCCACACCCGCCGCCCGACCCAGGACCGGTCAACCCCCTCTCCGACGGCCGTGACCCTGCCTGCCACCTCACTGCCCGGGACGAACCCCTCCTTGAACCCGTAAGCGGCCAGGGCCCCGCTCCGGATCAGCACGTCCGCACCGGCGACCCCCACCGCCTCAACAGCGATCAGAACCTCGCTTTCGGCGGGGACGGGTGTCGGCAGATCAACCAGGGCCAGTCCTTCAGGATCTCCAAAGGTCCGGATCTCTACGGCCTTCACGGGTACGTACCTCCACGGAGCTCGATGTCTCCCGCATGCGTGGCTGTTACGGCTGCACATCACGCACACGGCATGTGACCTGGGCCGACGCTAGTGGACGCCCCCGTCCGTTTAGCCGAAGTAAGAGCATGCCGCGGAATTTGCCTCACTCCCGGCCGCCGGACCAGCTCCGAAAAGGATTGGACCGGTTGACGCCCCGGCTCGTAACCTGCGGTCGACCGCGACACCGCCCGAGGAGGTGAGACCCATGAACGCAGTATCGACGTGGGCGCTCCCCGTTCCCGTCACGGCCGGCGATTGACGTAGGTGTCGCCGGGAGCGCCTCGACAAATAGGCACTCCCGAAAGGCAACACCTCATGTTCGACGTGATAATCGCCGGGTGCGGGCCCACCGGCGCGATGCTGGCCGCCGAGCTGCGGCTGCACGATGTGCGGGTACTCGTTCTGGAGAAGGAAACCGAGCCCGTGTCGTTCGTCCGTATCGTCGGGCTGCACATTCGCAGTCTCGAACTGATGGCAATGCGCGGACTGCTGGACCGCGTTCGCGCACACGGAAGGCAGCGGCCGGCCGGCGGATTCTTCGCCGGTATCGGCAAACCCGCCCCCCAGGGCCTGGATTCCGCGCACGCCTATCTGCTGGGCATCCCGCAGCCGGTCATCGTTCGCCTGCTCGAAGAGCACGCGACCCAACTGGGTGCGCGGGTGCGGCGCGGTTGTGCGGTGGCCGGTTTCAAGCAGGACGACGAGGGCGTGACCGTCCAGCTCGCCGACGGCGAGCAGTTGCGTTCGCGCTACCTCGTCGGCTGCGACGGCGCGCGCAGTACGGTACGCAAACTGCTCGGCGTCGGCTTCCCCGGTGAGCCCTCGCGGGCCGAGACGCTGATGGGCGAGATGGAAGTGGGTGTGCCGCAGGCGGAGATCGCCGCCAAGGTGGCCGAAATCGGCGGGACCGACAGGCGATTCTCGCTCAGGCCCTTCGGTGAAGGGGCATACAGCGTCGTGGTCCCCGCCGCGGGAGTCAGTGATCGCGCGGAGCCACCCACCCTCGATGACTTCAAACAACAGCTGCGCACCGTCGCCGGAACCGATTTCGGTGTGCACTCCCCGCGCTGGCTGTCCCGCTTCGGGGATGCCACCCGGCTGGCCGAACGCTATCGGGTCGGGCGGGTGCTGCTGGCCGGCGACGCGGCGCACATCCATCCGCCCACCGGCGGACAGGGCCTCAACCTCGGCGTTCAGGACGCGTTCAACCTCGGCTGGAAACTGGCCGCGCAGATCCGCGGCTGGGCGCCGGAAACACTGCTGGACACCTATCAGGCCGAACGCCGTCCCGTCGCCGATGACGTGCTGGACAACACCCGCGCCCAGATGGAACTGCACTCCGCCGAACCGGGCGCGCGGGCACTGCGCAGACTGCTCACCGAACTGATGGACTTCGACGAGGTGAACCGCCATCTCATCGAGAAGATCACCGCGATCGGTATCCGCTACGACTTCGGTGAGGGCCCCGACCTGCTCGGCCGCCGCCTGCGCGACATCGGTGTGGAGCAGGGCCACCTCTACGGTCTGCTGCATCGCGGCCGCAGCCTGCTGCTCGACCGCACCGAACGCCTGACCGTCGGCGGCTGGTCGGACCGGGTCGATCACCTCGCGGACGCCACCGCGGCACTGGATGTTCCGTGCGTCCTGCTACGTCCCGACGGCCACGTCGCCTGGATCGGCGACGATCAGCGGGACCTGGAAGACCACCTCTCCCGCTGGTTCGGCAAGCCCGCCAATTGATCCGGGACGTGATCGGCTCGCGACAGACGGTTGATCCATTCTTGGCCCGTTTTATCCCCGCGTGATCATTACAGCCCGGCCACTCGCGCTGAAAGTTGGAGGTCAACTCCCTTAAGCTGGCAAAGCTTTGGCGTGATCCCTCACCGAGGTACGGCTGCGATGGCGGACGCCCTTGTGTCTTCCGCCGTCCGCCGTGGAGTCTCGATCATGAACCTGGGCAATCGTGACCGGTCCGGGCATCGCGCGTCGCGGGCGACATCTGTGACGTGCGGAGAAGGGAGACTTGCTGTGCACCGGATGGATGATCTCCTCCGTAAGGTCTCCCGTGGAGCCGCCATGGATCGGCGGGCCTCCCTCCTCGTTCAGGCGGACTCACGACTCCGATGCTTTCAACCATCCCCAATAGTCGGCGCCTTGACACGCCACGCCTGCGGCACTGTTCGACGTGACCACCCCACGGGCGGGAGCGCCGACAGCGTCGCTCCCCCGCCCATTCCCCCCTCGAACCCCTAGGACCCTTCTTCCGTGACCTCTCCCTCAGAACCCGCCGTTGTGCTCGGCGCCGTGACGGTCGTCATGGCGGCCGTCGCACTGCTGCTGGCGCTCTCACGTCGCAAACAGGTGCGACGGTGCAGAGAAATGGACGCAGCCCTGAAGAGCGCCGAGGCTCGTACGCGCTCCGCCGAATCCCGCACGGATGACGCGGAGGCCCGCGAGGAGCGGTTCCGCGCCGAGGTGAGTCATCTCGTCTCGGCCCGGCTTCCGGCCCTCAAACTCAACCTGATCAGCTCTCACCACCCGGTCCCCGGGCTGCTCCACGAGAAGACGGCGGGGCCCGAGGACGCGGAACTCCTCGACTCCGTACTGACCAAGGTTTCTGAGATCGTCCTGACCGAGCGCCGCCGCGTCGACGCCGCCGCCAGGGCCGCCCTGCGCGGCGCGAGCCAGGACTCGCAGGCGTTGTCGTACCGCCTCCAGTCGGAACTCGACGCGTTGCAGAGGGAGTTCACGGGGTCGCGGCAGCTGACGCACCGTATGCTCGCCGCCGACCATCTCAACGAACAGAATCTGCGGCTCATCCAGCGGACCGCCATCGTCTGCGGGGCGTGGCCGGGGCACGTCCGCAAGGACACGTACGTGGCCGAGCTCGTCACGGGTGCCTCTTCCCGGCTGCGCGGCTTCGACCGGATAAAGATCAACTCGCGAATAGCCTCCAACGTCGGGATCGTCGGACGTGCCGCCGAGCCGGTCGCCGTGGCGTGCGCGGAGCTGATGGCCAACGCGCTGGAGCACTCCCGTGACGACCTCGCGGTGGATGTCAGCCTGATCCAGACCGGAAACGGCAACGTCAGCATCACGGTCGACGACGCGGGCAAGGGCATGACCGCGGAAGCGGCGGCGCGGGGTGTACGGCTGGTATCGGCCGACAGCCAGGACGTCATGCTCACCGAGCTGGGCGACCCGCCGTCCCAGGGTTTCGTCGCCATCGGCCGGCTCGTCGCCGACTACGGCTTTCATGTCTCCGTCGACAATCCGTCTCCCTATGGCGGTGTACGCGCTGTGGTGACCATTCCCCCGAACCTTCTGGCCTCGATCGACGAGGAGGCCGAGCCGCCGTCCGCGATGGCTCCTCAGGCGGCCGTGGCGCCGAAGGCGGAGCGGCGGCCCTCCGCGGCGACCGAAACCGCCACCGCGACCGAAACCCCGGCCGACGAGGAGAAGTCGCGTGCCACCGCGCCGGACGGTGCGGACGGTCTGCCACAGCGTCGCCGCCGCGGGCCCGCGGCAACCGCCGGCGGTCTCACCGTTCCCTCGTACCGTGCCCCGGACCCGGAGCGGTCTCGCAAGGCCTGGAGTGAGTTCCAGGACGGCCTCGAAGGTGGCCGAACCGATTCTGATTCGGAGGAAACACAGTGACCATGCCCAACGGCGAGAACGAGACCTGGTACCTGGACCCCATCACCGAGATCCCCGGAGTCCGCCACGCCCTGCTCATGACCCTCGACGGGATGGTCCAGGCCCGGTCCGAGAACCTTTCGGTGGACGACGCGGACGGTGTGGCCGCGATGACCTCCGCCCTGCACGCCGCCTCGCGCGCCGCCGTCATCCCGGCGCTGGGGGCCGCGCCGGACACGCCCATCGAGACCGTCACCGTGAAGATCGCCGAGGGCACCTACATGGTCATGCCGGCCGGTGCCAACACCCTGATCGCGGCCGCGGGTGACGATTCGATGCATATGGGCGTGGTCGTCCACATGATGGCGCGGCAGGCGAAGAAGCTCGGGGAGCAGCACATGTCTGTCTCCGCCCGTAGCCATGACAGCGCGTCATGAGCCGCGGTCATCAGCGGCGCCTGCTTCCGGCGTATCTGGCGACCGGAGCCGGCGGCGCCCCGTTGCCCACCACCCTCGATACGCTGACGGCCCTGCGCGCCAGCGGCCTGCCGCTCGCCGCCTATCACACGCCGGTGCACCGCCGAGTCGTCGAGCTGGTGACGGACGGTTCCCTCACGGCAGTTGAGATCGCCGCCTATCTCGGGCTGCCGGCCAGTGTCGGCCTGATGCTCGCCGAACAACTCGTCAGTGACGGCGTGTTAAGGGCAAGTGTGCCGGTGCCCGATGCTCTCGCCCCCTCGCGCGCCGGTCGGCCGTCGATGCAACTCATGGAAGAGGTGCTGAGTGGACTCCAGTCACTCCGTGTCGCCTAGCCCGCGTCCCGTGTACCTCCCCGAAGGGGACCACCAGAGAGCCAAGATCCTGGTCGCGGGTCCCCTCGGTGTCGGCAAGACGACGGCGATCAAGACGCTTTCACAGATCCCCACGCTCCACACCGACGAAGTCATGACGGACGCTGCGGCCGGCGCCGACGATCTCAGTTTCGTCGGCCTGCGGGACAAAACGACCACCACGGTCGCCATCGACTTCGGCCGACTGACCCTCCCGGGCGGCCGAGTTGTCCTGTATCTGTACGGAACTCCGGGGCAGCGCCGCTTCCTTCCTCTGTGGGAGGGCATCGCCTTCGGGGCCCTTGGCGCACTCGTTCTGGTCGACACCCGGCGCCTCGATGAATCCTTCGAGGTGATGGATCTCATCGAGGAGCGCGGTTTGCCGTACGCCGTAGCAGTCAATACCTTCCCTGACTCCCCGGACTACGACCTGGAGATCGTGCGCAAGAAGCTCGACCTCGCCCCAACCACCCCACTCGTCACCTGTGATGCCCGCGAGATGGACAGCACTCTCGGCGCACTCATCGCACTGACCGCCCATTCCATATCCTCGGCCGGAGTCGGAGCCCCGTGAGTATCACACCACCAGCCGCCACAGCCGTGCCCCTGCACGGGCCCGCGCACGCGGCGAATCCTCAGCACAGCTACGAACTGCTCCGTCTCCAGGGACCGGTGGGCGTCGCGGAGATCGACACCGGTCTCACCGTCCATCTGGTCACCGACTACCGGGCGGCGCTCGAACTTCTCCAGGACACGGCCACCTGGACCAAGGACACCCGCAGTTGGCTGTCCCAGGTTCCGGAGAACAGTCCGATCAGGCCCCTGGTGGAGTGGCGGCCCAGTCTCTTCTTCGCCGACGGCGACGAGCACGCGCACCTGCGCAAGGTGATCACCGACAGCTTCGCCCTCCTCGACCCCAACGACGTCCGGGTTCTGACGTTCCGTTACGCCGACAGGCTCCTCCAGGAGTTCGCGGACACCGGCAAGGTCGACCTCGTCAGCCAGTACGCACAGCAGTTGCCGTTGATGATCTTCAACGCCCTGTTCGGTATGGAGGACGAACAGGGGCCCCCGCTGGTGGGGGCTCTCGCCGCCATGATGGACACCGATCCGGAACAAAAGGCTGCCGGTGCCCAGGCCTTGGGCGCCTACCTGGGAACCCTCATCCAGACCAAGGCCGAAAAGCGCGGCGACGACCTGACTTCCTGGTTCATCGACCACCCCAACGGGCTGAGCCCGGAAGAGGTGATGAACCAGATCATCATCGTCCTGGGTGCGGGGAACGAGACGACAGCCAACCTCATCGCGAACACGTGCGTCCGGATGCTGAGCGACGACAGGTACTTCGGCACGCTCACCACCGGAAGTCTGCCTGTCCAGAACGCCATCGACGACGCGCTCTGGCACGACTCCCCACTGGCCAACTACAGTTTCCACTTCCCCAAGAAGGACATCACTTTCCACGGCACACACATCCCCGCCGGATCCCCCGTCATGGTTTCGTACGCCGCAGCGAACACCTGCCCCCACGCGGGGATCCCGGCCGACGGCTACCGCTCGGGCACCAAGGCGCACCTGGCGTTCGCCGCCGGGCCGCACGCCTGCCCGGCTCGTGATCTCGCCCTGCTGATCGCCACCGCCGCGATCGAAAGGCTCGCCAGCTACCTGCCGGACATCGAACTGGCCGTCCCGGCTGATCAGTTGACCTATCGCGACGGGCCCATCCACCGGACTCTCACGTCACTTCCGGCCACCTTCACTCCCCTGACCCCCGACGCCGAAGGCATCACCCCCTGGAGCCGCGGTTCCGCCGGTCCGAAGACGGACAGCGGGTCGCCGTCGGCCGCAGGCGACCGCGCGTCGGTGGCATCTTCCTAGCCTGCCCTCCCGTGCCGTGTCGCGGTGGTGCCGTCCGCGAAGGACCCGCACCACCGTGACACCCCGGGACGAGCAGTGTCCTGGCCCTGTCCTCTGCCCGAACGGAACCGCCAAGACGGTTCTCGGCCGAAAGGGGATCAACCACCATGACCACCACACGTCCCGGGACCAGTCCGCCGAGCTTCTCGTCCGTACGGCACAAGGTGGGTGCGGCTCTCACCGGATTCCTCGACGCCAAGGACGAAACCGCGCCAGGAACCGAGCTGCTCTATCTGACCACCACCCTGCGCACGTTCCTCACCAGCGGGAAAGGGCTGCGATCCGTACTGTGCGTCTACGGATGGCAGGCCGCCAGAGGCGACGGCGAGATGACGGCCGCCCTGCGCGCTGCCGCGAGCCTTGAACTCTTCCAGGTGTTCGCCCTGGTGCACGACGACGTGATGGACAACAGCGATGTCCGCCGCGGCCAGCCGTCCGCGCACCGGGCGCTGGCCGCCGCGTACACCGACAGCGGCGGTCCCCGCGGCCGTGCGGAGGCACACGGCCTCGGCGCGGCGGTCCTCCTCGGCGATCTGGCACTCGTGTGGTCCGACGAACTCCTCCATACGGCGGGCCTCGACCCGATCAGGCTGGCCCAGGTAACGCCCCTGGTGGCCGACATGCGCAACGAGATCGTGTACGGCCAGCTCCTGGACCTTCAGACCACCGGGCGGCTGACCGGCGACCTCGAAACGGCGCTGCACGTCATCCGCTACAAGACCGCCAAGTACACCGTTGAACGCCCCCTGCATATCGGGGCGGCGGTGGCCGGAGCCGCCCCGGCGGTGCTCGACGCCTGCACCGCGTTCGGCATCCCACTAGGAGAAGCGTTTCAGCTGCGCGACGACCTGCTCGGTGTGTTCGGCGATCCCGCCGAGACCGGCAAACCGATACTGGACGATCTGCGCGAGGGCAAGGCCACCGTACTGATGGCCCTCGCCGTCCAGCGAGCCTCGCCCACCGAGCGCAAGACCTTGCGCGACCTCGTCGGCCGGAGCGACCTCGACGAGGACCAGGCCGCCGAGGTACGAGCGATCCTGGAGTCCACCGGGGCCCGGCAGACCGTGGAAGAAATGATCACCGAACGCCGGGACGCCGCCCTCGCCGCACTGGACGCTGCGCCCTTCCCGGAAGCGGCCTCCGCCCAGCTGCGCCAGATCGCACTGGCCGCCACGGACCGGCAGACATAACCGCGCACCCGCATGCCGTCACCGCAACCGTGAGGTGGAAAAGCCCATGAGCGACACGGTCGTGAACGCGCCCTACTCCCAACAGGCCGCACACCTGGTGGCCAAGGTCGACCAGGACAGATGGGGCAGCGTCCGCCCCTCCTTGTACGAGACCGCCCGGGTCATCTCGGCGGCTCCCTGGCTGCCCGGGGAACCGGGCCGGATCGCCTATCTGCTGAACGAGCAGTCCTCCGACGGCAGTTGGGGTGAAGGACCGGAGCGTTACCGCCTGCTGCCGACGCTCAGCGCCGTGGAAGCCGCACTGGCGGTCCTCCTGCGAGGCACCACCGCCACGCCCGCGGAGACGACCCGGCGGCTCGCTACGGCGGTGGACAGAGGTCTCGCCGCGCTGCGCGCACTTCCCCCGGCAGGACCATGGCCCGACACCGCCGCGGCCGAGATCCTCGTCCCCAGCCTGGTCGCGAGGATCAACGAGCAGCTCCCCCTCATCGCCGACAACGCGTCATCGGTCGACAACAGGACACCGGTCCCCGACAGTTGGCGTCCCGGGCCCCAACTCGCGCTGCCCCACGGCTACGACCGAGCCCTGCCCGAGTACGCGGCGAAGCGGTACGCCTCGGCGGGCGGCCTCCCGGTCAAGCTGCACCACACGTTCGAAGGCATAGCCGCGTACATCCCGCAGACGCTCGTACCCGACAGGCCCGACCTGCTGGGCAGTTCACCGGCCGCCACCGCCGCCCGCGCCGCGACAGCCCCGACATCACCCTCGGCGGGGACCGTCGCCGCCCTCGAATCCGTGGCACGGCGCTACGCGGGTAGCTTCCCCGAGGCGGCCCCGATCCTCGTCTTCGAGCGCCTGTGGGTCGCCGCCGCACTGGCTCGCGCCGGCCTGCCGGCGGTCAGTCTGCCCACCGTGCGGAGATGGGCCGCCGAGATCTACGATCCCCGGGGAGTACGCGGCGCCCCCGGGCTCATGACGGACGCCGACGACACCGCCATGGCCGTGCTGGTGTCCTCACTGGTCGGCCTGCCGCACGGTCCTGAGCCGCTCGACCGGTTCCACAACGGCAGCCACTACGACTGCTACATCGGCGAGGACACCGGGTCCGTCACCGCGAACGCCCACGCCCTCCAGGCGCTCGGCGCCCACCAGCGCCGGCACCCCGGGGCGGAGCGGACCTACGGCCCCCGGACGGACAAGCTGCGCGACTGGCTCGTCGGCCAGCAGCGGCCCGAAGGAACGTGGCCCGACAAATGGCACGCTTCCCCCTACTACGCCACCGCACGGTGTGTGTCCACGCTCAAGCAGTACGGCGGGCAGTACGGCGCGGACCACGCCGCCACGGCCGTCGAGACAGCAGTGGCCTGGACCGTCGACACCCAGCGTGACGACGGCTCCTGGGGGGTGTGGGGCGGTACCGCGGAAGAGACCGCGTACGCCGCACAGATCCTGCTGTCCGCCGCCGAGCACCGGCCACAGCATGCCCGCGCCCTGCACCGCGCGGAGACCTATCTGAACGGCGTCCCGAACACCGGCCACCACCCCGCGCTCTGGCACGACAAAACCCTCTACGCCCCCGGCGCCATGATCGAAGCCGAAGTCCTCGCCGTGCGGGAGCTGCTGCGGACCCGACCCCGCCCGTCCGGGCGGGAGACGACCACACCCACCGACGCGGAAAGGTAGGGCAGACACATGACGACCACCAGCTACGTTCCACCGATCGCGCCCGGGAAGCTGCCGCTCATCGGACACGCCGTACCACTGATCAAGGACCGTCTCGCCTTCGTCCAGAGCCTGCGCGCGCACGGCCCCATCGTCCGCATCACCGTCGGCCCGAAGACACTGACGGTGATCAACTCGGCCGAGCTGATCCACCAGATGCTCACCAGCCAGGCCGACGAATTCACCAAGGGGCTGCTCTTCGAGAAGCTCAAACTCTTCGGCAAGGACGCCCTGCCCGTCGCCGAGGGCAAGCCTCATCTGCGTCGACGCCGCCTGATGCAACCGGCGTTCCACCGCGAGCAGATCGCCGGCTACGTCAGCACGATGCGGGAAACCGTGCGGCCGTACATCACGGCGTGGGACGGCGGAAGCCCACTCGACCTGAAGACCGAGATGCAGCTCATGACCCAGGGCGTCGTCATGTCGGCCCTGTTCTCCGCGAGGCCCGAGCGGGATCCCGCCCACGAGATCCTCGACAGCGTCGACACCGTCTTCAGGACCGCCCTGCGGCGGGCCCTGCTGCCCATATCCGCCCTGGAACGACTGCCCACCCGGCGCAATCGGAAGGCGGACGCCGCCGGCGGCACGCTGCGCACCTCGGTCACCGACATCATCGCGGAACACCGGGCGCACCCCGAGGCGTACGACGACATCGTGTCGCTGCTCCTGACCGCGCAGGACGAGACCGGCGCGACACTGCCCGACGACGAGATCCTCTCGGAGGTCACCGCGCTGCTCGCCGCGGGCTCCGAGACCACCGCGGTCGTCCTCGCCTGGCTGTTCCACGAGCTGGGCCGCAACCCGGAGTTGGAGCGCCAACTCCACGAGGAGGTCGACGCCGTCCTCGCCGAAGGCCCGCTCACCGCCGAGCGCGTTCCCCGCCTCGTCCTCACCCGCAGGCTCGTCAGCGAGACCCTGCGGCTGTACAGCCCCGCGTGGCTCGTGACCCGACAGGCCATCTCGGACGTGACACTGGGCGAGTTCACCCTGCCCGCGGGCTCGGACGTGATCTGGAGCGCCTACGCGCTGCACCGCGATCCCGCCCTCTACCCCGATCCCCTGCGCTTCGACCCCGACCGCTGGCTCCCCGAACGCCCCCAGCCGCCGAAGGGCGCCTTCATCCCCTTCGGTTCCGGCAAACGCATGTGCATGGGCGACGCGTTCGCCTGGACCGAGGCGACCATCATCACCGCAATGGTCGCGCACCGCTGGCGGCTGCGGCCGACCCCTGGCACCGTACGCCCGGTCGGAGAGATCACCACACGCCCCTCTTCCCTTCACATGGTGCCGGAACTCAGGCATCACACCGTCGCGGGAGAGGCCCGATGAACGACGCGATCCGCACCCACTCGCGTGCTGCCCTGCCGATGCCCGATCTGCGGGGCTCCTTTCCCGGTCCCTTCCCGGCCAGCGCGTACAGCGACGACATCGAGCGCCACGCCGCGCGGTGGCTCCGGACGTACCCGCTCGTCGACTCGGAGCGCGCGCTGGGCGCCCTGTCCCAGATCACCGGCCAGGGCGTGGCCCGCACCTTCCCGACGGCCGGGCGGGACGACCTCTTCCTCTGCGCCGACCTCTTCCTGTGGCTCACCGCGTTCGACGACGCGCACGGTGAGGCCACGGGGGCCCGCGACCCGGCTCGACTGGCCCGCGTGATCGGTGACTGCGTCCACCTCATCGCCGGCCACGACGAGCCAGCGAGCGGCCCAAGTACCTTCACCGACGCGCTGGGTGACCTGCTGGCCCGATTTCGGGAGCGGGCCACACCCGTTCAGTATCTGCGGCTCACCGCACACCTGCGGGACAACCTCTTCGGCATCCTCTGGGAGGCGCACCACTTCAACAGGCCCGATCACATCACCATGCGCGACTATCGCGCGATGCGGCCGCACACGGTCTTCGTACGGACCGTCGTCGCGACGGGTGAGGTCTTTCTCGGGTACGAACTGAGCGAGACCGAGAGGTCGTTGGCGCCGGTCCGAGAGCTGGAGACGGCTGTCGCCGACCTCGCCGGCTGGATCAACGACCTCGCCTCGTACGCGAAGGAGACAGCCCGGGACGGGCCGTGGACGCTCAGCCTGCCCTCGCTGCTGATGCGACAGCACGACTGCGACCTCGAAGAGGCGTTCCGGCTGGCCTCCCGTATGTGCGAGCGGCGGGCCGAGGTGGCCGCCGCCCGAATCGTCGAACTGTCAGCCGGCGAAGGCCCGCTGTCCGATCACGCGCAGGCTCTCAAGTCCGTCGCGTCCTCCTACGTCTGGCACATCCATCACTCCCGCTACCAGGTCTAGGGCGTGTCTTTCGGCTCAGGCGTGGAAGCCGTTGCAGCCGATGGTCTTGTACTTGGCGGGGCCGCCCTGCACGTGATGGAGCACCACGGTCCAGTCGCCCGGGTCGTCGTTCACCGGGATCGCGTCGAGGGTTCCGTCGTCGAAGTGGGCCCGGAAGTCGTCGGGGTACTGGAGCTTGATGGTTCCGCCGGACGACCACCGGGAGTAGAGGTCGACGGGTTTGCTGGTGAAGCCGACGTCCTTTCCGGCCGAGTCGAGGGGGCGGCCGGTGGCGCGGTCGATCTTGTGGGGAGGGCGTACCGCGATGGACACGTAGTACGGTGCCGGGCGCTTTCCGCTCCCGGCGGCCTGGGGGCGGACGGACACCGATGCGGTGCCCGAGCCGCTGGTGTAGGAGACGGAGGACTGGAGGCCCGCCGGCGGTGTGGAGTCGACGAGACTGGCCAGGTCGCAGGAGCCGATGCCCTGGGCGGCCTGTTCCGGATCGTCCGACAGGGCCCAACGGTCCTGCGACTCACGGTCGTTCACGATGTGGTCGGGTGGGCCGTCCGGCTGGTCCGCCTGGTCCGCCTGGTCGTCCTTGGCGGCAGGCCGGTCGGTGGTGGTGCCGCCGGTGGTGCCGGTGGTGGGCGCCGCCTCGGGGTCCTGATCGTCGTCGCCCTGTCCGTGGAGCAGCCAGAGCCCCAGCGGTACGAGGAGCGCCACCGCGCAGACCGCGAGCAGGCCCCTGCGACGCGCGGGCCGGGCGGGGGCCGGCGGCTGAGGGTCCGGGGCGGCGTAGGGGGTGGTCTCGGGGTCCCCCCACCGCCAGGACTCCGCCGACCGCGCGGTGGACACGGCCTCGGGCTCGGGCTCGGACACGGGCTCGGGTACGGCTTCGGTATCGCGGGCCACCGACCGGTAGTGCGCGTCCGCGGTCAGCGCCGAGTCCACCGCGCATCCGGCGATCACCGTGGCCAACTCGGGCCGCTCGCCAGGGTCCTTGGCGACGCATCGCCGGATCAGCGCGGCCAGATCGTCCCGTACGCCCGTCAGGTCTATGTCCTCGTGCACGGTCCGGAAACTCACCGCCGAGGCGTCCCCGCCGCCGAACGGGGGCCGGGCGGTGGCCGCGTAGGCGATCGTCGCTCCCAGCGCGAAGATGTCCGCGGCCGGGGTGACCTCATTGCGCAGCAGCACTTCGGGCGCGGCGTACCCGGGTGTACCCGGCGCCATTCCGACCTGCGTGAGCGCCGTCCACTCCTGCCCCCGTGCGATCCCGAAGTCGATCAACTGCGGTCCCTGCGGCGCGAGGATGACGTTCTGCGGCTTCAGATCCCGGTGCGTGACCCCGTGCCGGTGGACGGTCGCCAGCCCTTCGGCGAGCGCGGCGAACAGCCGCAGCGCGCTCTCGGGCGGGAACGGCCCGCTCGCGCGCACCGCTTCACGCAGCGTGGGTCCTGGCACGTACTCGGTGGCCAGCCAGTACGGGGACGCGTCGAGCGACGCCTCGATCAACTGGGCGGTGTAGGGGCTGCGTACGGTTTCCATGGTCGCGGCTTCCCGCCGGAACCGGGCCAGCGATTCCGGATGGTCGCTGATCTCGTCCCGGATCACCTTCACGGCCACCAGCCGGCCGCCGGGCGAGCGGCCGAGATACACCTGTCCCATGCCGCCCGCGCCAAGCCGGGCGAGTATCTGCCACACGCCTATGCGCGCGGGATCCTGGGGTCGCAGCTCATCCACCTGTAGGACTCTGCCACAGCCGAGAATCCCGCGGGGCGGGAGGGGCGCACAGGTGAGCGTCAACCGGTCCCCGAACTCATCGCGCCAACAGGCCGGTTCCCGGCTGCGCGCCTGCTTTGGTACCGACCATCACGCGCACACGCTCGTGGCGGACCCGCCGCAGTGCTGGAGCGGGTCCGCCACGAGAGGTGGCGATGGTGGTTCAGAGCCGTTCGATCCAGATGTTGCGGAATCTCGGGTTCGCACCGGGGTCCCCGTGGTCCTGCAACTTGATGTGGCCGGGTGCCGGGCCTTCCGGCCGGCCGGCCCCGGTGCTGCCCGTGATGGCCACGTCCTTGTGCACCAGCTTGCCGTTCCAACGGAGGCTCACGCGCGCGTTCTCCACCTTCTCCCCCGCGCTGTTGAAGCGAGCCGCCCGGAACTCGATGTCGTAGCTCTGCCAAGTACGCGGCGCGGTGGCCGCGTTGACGTCCGGCGCCTTCTGCCGGTAGATCGCGCCGGCATCGTCGTTACGGGGCGTTTTGACCCCGAAGGACTCCAGTACCTGCATCTCGTAGCGCTCCTGGATGTAGACGCCACTGTTGCCGCGGGCCTGTCCGGTCACCTCCGGGGGGTAGTCCGGCTGGTACCACTCGGCGTGCATCCGGAAGTCGCCGAACTTCTCCTTCGTACGGATGTCCCCGCCGAGCGACTCCACCGAGCCGTCCGCCACCGGCCACTTCGCCGGACCGCCGGCCGCCGCCTCCCACGCGTCGAGGTTGGACCCGTCGAACAGAGTGGTGCGCTTCGTCGGAGTGACGGTGAGGTTGTCGAGGTTCACATGGCCGTCGTCCGCGGACTCGTAGACGTAGGAGACGGTGTTCGCGCCCTTCCGCAAGGGCACCGACTCGACGTGGGTCGCCCAGGTGTTCCAGGTGCGTGTACTGTCCAGCCAGATCTGTTTCAGGCGCTCGCCGTTGACATACACACTCATCGACCTGGGGACGGGCTCCGGGTCGGAGTTCATTCCGCTCGCGTACCGCAGGGCGAGGTCGTGCCGGCCGGCCTTGTCGGCTCGGACGGCGAAAGTGGTGCGGGCGCCCGGTTCCCAGTTGCGGTCGATGAACCCCGCGCCGGAGTAGCCGGAGTGGTTGTCGTTGAACCCGGTCCCGCCGTCCAGCGACGCGGACTCCGCCTCGTACACCGGCGGCGGCTTGGAGCCGTTGGGCAGTGTGTTGAGGCTGTACCACGCCTCGGTGCTCCACAGTTCGGCACCGGACTCCGCGGCGAACGGACGCGGGGACTGGACGTGTACGACCCGGCCGGGCCGCAGGCCCTCCATCTTCAGCGTCACGGTCTTGCGATCGGCGGACAGTGTCGCCGAGGTGATGTCGAGGGTCTCCTCGTCGACCTTCGGGCCGCCGTACCTCGGAGTCGCCACGTAACGCCACTGTTCGGCGGTGTACTTGGCCACCAGGTCCTCGGCGGTCTCCTCGGACAGCGGCTGGGTGTACTCGATCGTGAAGCCGCCATTGACCGCGCGCATGGCGCGCATGTCGAACGCGTCGTCGCCAGTGAGCGAGAGCTTCTGCAGGCCGTGCTTGAGCTTGCCCTGCTGGCCCCAGTTACCCGTGTCGCCGATACCGCCGGTGTAGATCGCCCCGTCCGGCCCGAGGCTGATCCGGCTGACCCCGGCCTCCAGGCCCTGCGTCATACGGAAGACCGCGCCCTGGTACTCGCCGCCGACCTTCTCCAGGTACGCCCGCTGCAAGCCGCCGTACGTCACGTCACCGAACACCATCTGGCCGGCGAAAGGGCCCTTGGGCAGTACGAGGGGATTACTCGGCGAGTTGGAGATCTCGCCGTGCGGCAGCCAGAGCACAGGCTCGGTCACCGGCTGGCTGTCGTACACGCCGTCGGGGTTCGTGTGGTGGTTGTAGAAGGCGCCCTGCTTGATCCGCACCAGCTTCGAAGTCGGTACGTACGCGCCCTGGTTGTCGGTGACGAAGATGTCGCCCTCCGGGCCCCAGCCGAGGCCGTTCGGTGTGCGCAGCCCTCCGGCCACGTAGGACACCTTCCCGGTGTCCTTGTTGATCTTGAGGGTGCTGCCGCGGTTGGGCACGAGCTGTGGGTCCCTGGTCGCGCCACCGGGAACCATGGCGATGCCCGTGCTGACGTAGAAGTGGCCCTTCTCGTACAGCAGGCCGAACGCGAACTCGTGGTAGTTGCCGCCGAACGGCCACGTCGCGATCGTCCGGTACTCGTCGGTGACCTCGTCACCGTCCTTGTCGATCAGCGCGGTCAGACCGTCCTTCTCGGACACATAGAGGGTGCCGTCGACGTACTTGAGGCCCATCGGCTCCAACAGGTCCTTGGCGACCAGCTTCTTGGTCACCTTCGACGGGTCGGTGGCGCCGGTGACGTTGTCGAGCAGGTACACCTCGCCGAGTTCGCTCTCCCTGCTGCCGCCCCAGGTGCTGATGGCCATGCGGCCGTCCGGCAGCCAGTCCATGCCGGTGACCTGTGGCTCGAAGCCGTCGGGACGCAGGTTCGTCAGCGTGTAGTCGGGGTGCACGCCGTTCAGCGGCAGGCCGTCGCCCGGCGACTCGTCGACGCCCTCGCACGTCTTGCGCCCGGGGGAAGTGACCCGGGTGACATCGGCGTCGGTGCTCAGCGCGGACGTGGGCACGCGGGAGAACCCGGCCGCACCTGGCGGTTGCCACTCCAGCAGGAGGCGCTGCGTGAAGGCGCCGTCCCAGTGGTCGATGCGCAGCGGGTGAGGCCCCTCGGACAGATCGACCGAGCCGTCCTTCGGCTGAGGGCCGTGCTTGCCGCCGTTGTCGATGATCTCCGTGCCGTCGACGATCAGCCGGGATCCGTCGTCGCTGGTGATACGGAAGTTGTGCTTGCCGGGCGTCTGGATGTTGAGGTAGCCGGTGACCTCGGTGACGAAGTTCTCGCCCATCCCGAAGTCTTCCGGGGTGGTCCAGTCGATCGTCGGCTTCAGCTGGTCGATGTTGGGTGTCTGGCCGGGTTTGAGCGTGCAGAAGTCCTCAAGAGGCACCTGCACGTCGAACACCCGCATGGTCACACCCGGTTGCTGGGGTGGGATGTCGGGAGGCTGTGCGGCGGCCTGGCCTGGAACGAGGGGCACGAGGAACAGTGCTGAGAAGAGTGCGACGAACGGCCGCATAGGCCTTCCTCCTTGAGGGCCGAGGCAGCCGGCGGTCCAGTGGCTGACGGGCTGCCGCTCTCAGTGAAGGGCAGCCCTCACTGAAAAGGCAACAGTCGGGAAAGCGCTTTCTATACAACGCTGGAAAGATTGTGCGCCATTGGCGGCCGGAGGGCGTGTGTCGGCCGACCGTAGCTGCGAGGCCTGAGAACGAGGCGGTTAGGTGGTCGGGATCGACGGGATGCCTATGTCAGGAAGCGCTATCATTCACGGTGGGGCAATGGGTGAGAACGACACGGCGCCTCCGGGCACTCTCGGCCCGCCGGCGAAGAACAGGAGAGGCCGCGGGGCGCGCCTCCTTCAGCTTCCGTTCGCGGCCGAGTGCGCCGGCTGCCGTGCCTGGCTCCGGAACTGTGCGGGCGATGATCCGACCACGCGGCGGAACGTGGTGCTGAACGCGCTCTCGGACCGGTAGCCCGTTTCCCGTGCGAGCTCGGAGATCGACAGGGTGTCGCGGGCGAGGGCGTCGCGCGCGAGGCTCATGCGCCATTGGATCAGGTACTCCAACGGCGGGACCCCGACATGGTTCTTGAAGGCCTGGGCGAACGCGGAACGCGACATGTGGCTGATCTCGGCGAGCTCCTTGAGGCTCCAGGAGTGGGCCACGTCCGCGTGCACGGCACGCAGGGCGGCACCGATGCCGTCCTCGTTCAGGGCGCCCAACCAGCCGGTGGGCCGGTCCGTCTGACCGGCGTGAGCGCGCAGCATGTGCACGAGCAGGATCTGTGCGAGGTGGTTCTGCACCAGCGGGCCGCCAGCGGCGGCGACCCCGACCTCGGTGGCCAGGAGATCGATCAGCTGCGCGAGCCGCCCGCCATGAGGATCGGCCACGCGGACGATCACGAGCGGCGGCAGAAGATCGGTCAGGAGGGCCGCGTTCTTGTCGTCGAACGCGATGTGCCCGACGCAGAGATAGAGGTCCTCCTCGGACTCCGGGCCGATCCGCACGAACCCGTCCTCGGCACCCGCCAGCACCGGCCCCGCGGGGCGCGGGTTCGCGTCGGGCGTGCTGGCAAGCACGTACGGCGGCGGGTTGCCCAGCATGAAGGTGTCACCCTCCCGCAGGAGCACCGGCTCGTGCCCTTCGAGGACCAACCAGCAGGTGCCGCGCACGAGGCCCCCGATCCGCACGTGCAGGAACGGGTCGAAGCGCAGGGCCCACTCGCCCGCGGCCAGGAGACTGGGCCCGATCACCGTGCGGGGGCGGAGCAGGCCGATCGCGTCAGCCACTGGATCCCGAAAACCGAGCACCGACGACACCTCCTGGACGATACGTAAAGAATATCGGACTTTGCATCATGGATAGTATCCCCGATCTCCCGCAGTATCGATGTCGCAGGTGAACAATGAGTACACAAGTGCAGCCCGCGGACACCGGGTGAGAAAGGCAGTCATGTCCGACTTCAATATTCGCGAGTTCTACGACCGCTACTGCGATGCGCTCAACGCGCATGAGTTCGACCGCATGGACGAGTTCGTCGACGAGTCCATCCTCTCGCACGGCCAGCCGGCCACTCGCGCGGATGTCGTCGCGGCGCTCAAGGGCATCACCGACGCGGTTCCCGACATGCACTGGGAGATCAAAGAGGTGGCGATCCACGGTGAGATCCTGGCCTGCCACTCCGTCAACCACGGCACCCCCACGAAGGAATGGCTCGGGGTGGCCCCCACCGGCGCTCCGATCGAGATCGACGAGTTCGCCCTGTACCGGATCCATGACGGAAAGTTCGTGCAGATGTCCAACGTCCACGACGTCGAGGCACTGAAGAAGCAGCTCGCGGGCTGACCCGGGCGGGCTCAGCCATGCGGAGCCCGCCGCCTGCGGCGCCCCGCCCGGACGGGCGGGGCGCCGCACGCCGGCGTGTGCGCGGAGGCTGTCCGCGAGGTGTCGGCCACTGGATCCCGAGATCCCGACATCCGAGCACCGACCACAGGTCCTGGACGATACGTAAAGAATGCCGGACTCTGCATCATGGATAGTATCCCCAATCTCCCGCACTATCGATGTCGAACGGATCGGCAACGAGAGAGTGATGGAGACACCCACATGGGACAGCTGGAAGGCAAGACGTCGGTGGTCACCGGGGGCAGCACCGGTATCGGTCTGGCCACCGCCGTACGGCTGGCGGACGAGGGCGCGTACGTCTTCGTCACCGGCCGACGCCAGTCCGAACTGGAGGCCGCCGTCAAGACCATCGGAGCGGACCGGGCCACCGCGGTCGTCGGCGACATCTCGAATCCGGAGGACCTGGACCGGCTCTACGAGGCGGTCCGGGCCCGAGGCAGGGGCTTGGACGTGCTCGTGGCGAACGCGGCGGTCGGTGCGTTCGTGACGCTGGAACAGACCACCGAGGAGCACTTCGACCAGACCTTCGCGGTCAACGTCCGAGGCACGCTGTTCACCGTGAAGAAGGCGTTGCCGCTGCTCAACGAAGGAGCGTCGATCGTCTTGGTCGGTTCGACGGCCGGCGACCGCGGAGTAGAGGCGTTCGGCGCGTACGCGGCATCGAAGGCGGCCGTCCGGTCCTTCGCACGGACATGGTCCAACGAGCTCAAGGACCGTGGCATCCGGGTCAACGCGATCTCGCCGGCATGGATCGAGACCCCCGGGGGCACCGCCGCATTCGGCGACGAGGAGACCGCGCGGGCCGTCAAGGAGAACGTCGCCGCGACGGTGGCCAAGGGCCGTATGGGCCGGCCTGAAGAGGCCGCCGCAGTCGTGGCGTTCCTCGCCTCGGAACAGAGCAGCTACGTCGTCGGCGCGAACATCTACGTCGACGGAGGCACGAACCAGATCTGAGCAGGCACCCCACCGCCCTCACCTGCCCGAGCGGGACGCGGTGGGCGTGTACGTCGGCCGGTCCTCTCCCGCGCTCCTCGGCGGACAGGCGGGGACCGGCCCTCGGCGGGACAATGGTCGCTGGGGGACGACGGCAGCCCCTTGGAGGCGGTGGCAGCTCATGAACGCGACGGCGAGCGCTCCGGGAGCCGCGGGCCCGGCGGACATGGCGGGCCAGACCGTGGTGGTGATCGGCGGCAGCGCCGGGATGGGGCTGGAGACCGCCCGCCTGGCACGGTCCCGCGGCGCGGACGTGGTGCTGGCCGGCCGCAACCCCGAGCGGCTGGCACAGGCAGCGGCCGAGGTCACCCCCGTCAGCACGGCGGCCTTCGACGCCACCGACAGCGACAGCCTCCGGACGTTCTTCGAGGAGCTGCCCGGACCCGTCGACCATGTCCTGAGCACCGCGGGCACCCCCTCGTACATGCCGCTGGACGGCATGGACCTCGCCGAGGCGGTGCGCGGCTTCGACGAGCGCATGGCACTGACGCTCGGCATCGCCCTCTACAGCCGTGCCAAGGTCCGCGCTGGGGGCACGCTGCTCTTCGTCGGTGGCACGGGCGGCCGACGCCCCGCTGTCGGGATGTCGGTCTTGTCGGCCATGACCGCGGCGCTGCCTCCCCTGGTCGCGAACCTGGCACTGGAGATGGCGCCGGTCCGGGTGAACCTCATCGCCGCCGGCTTCGTCGACACGCCCCTGTCGGCCTCACTCCTGGGCGATCAACTGGAGGCGCGGCGCGAGGAGTTGCGCACGAAGCTGCCGATCCGCCGGGTGGTCGGCCCCGCCGACGTCGCGGCCCTGGCCGTACACATCATGGTGAACGAGGCGCTGACCGGCGCGACTTACGACATCGACGGCGGCCAGCAGCTCCTCCCGGGCTGAGACAGGGGGCCTCGCCGCCTACCGCGACGCCACGTTGTTCAAGGTCGTCTACGGGTGGGGGCTTCGCCGAACCGAGACGTTCGAGGCACACCGCGACGCCCTGTCGGGCCAGCGCATGAGCAAATCGCGACCGATGGCTGCTACGTCGTGAAGTTCGCCGAATCTCACGCCGGACCTGGGGTCGGTTCGAGCGCTTTCCTCAGGAGACTCACCAGGTTGAGCAGGTCATCGGTGTCCAGACGGGCGAAAGGGCTCAGAGCCAGTGTCGCCTCGATCACCGCGGCTCGTACCCGCCGACCGTCCTCCGTGAGCGCTACGACGCGTGAACGGCGGTCGGCGGGGTCGACGGAACGTTCGACGAGTCCCCGACCGGTGAGCTGATTCATGACGAAGCTGAGGTTGGGTGCGTTGCAGTACAGTCGGCCGGCCAATTCCTTCATCGAGGGCGGCGCCCGGATAGCCGCCGTAAGCGATGGTCATCGTCGTACCGACGGTGTCCCTCGCGCCGGATTCCGCCCACGCCTTGCAGTCGTTGCGGTTACCGGGCAGCGACCGACCACGACGACCAGCCGGGTGTCGGCGTCGATGACGACTTGATGGTCGCGAACATGAGGATCAAGCTCCTGGGCTGCACGGCCGTGGCCGGCAACAACTACACCGAGGACCGCATTCAGAACTGACGCTCATCACGAGGCGCCCACCTGAGCCGTGAGAACCTTTTCCTTATCGGCTGGATCTACCACTTCGGATTCCACGGCCCAATTTCTACATAGAGAGGGCTCCCTACGATGAGTGGACCAATTTGATATCCGCTGTTCGGCCAGATGCAGGGAGGCTGAAGGAGGAGGATACGAGCTAGGCCGCTAAGTCGCACAGCAGGGAGAAGTTTATTTTCTCTATGAAGTCGACGGATAGTCGTTTCAAGTGCCAACCGCGGCAGCTCCCAGTAGACCTGGAGCCTACGCCCATCTCCGACCACATAATCGGGGTCATCCTCCAGGTGATCCGCAGTAGATGACAGCCAATCTAATGCTGAGGTGTAATGCGTCGTTGCCTGCGGCGCTTCCCCAACCATGTGGTGGGCACTGCCGAACAGGAACAGACCGCCGGCCTCAAAGATTCCCGAGGTGTAAAAAATCGCCGCATGCTCGCCCGAAAAATTAGCGACTCGACCGTAGCGCATTTTGTAATCAAATTGGAACCAGTCCCCCACCTCCCATGGACGTCGCAGTTCAGATAGAGGCGCCGATTTTTTCGTCAAGTGCTTAGCCACACGCGCCAATTTTCGGAACTGACCTCCTTCCTCGCCCTCGATAGAGGGCGAGGAAGCCATGCGGACCGAGGCGCCCAGCCCAGAGAGCTCCACCTCACTCGGCACCACGCCCCATTTCCTACCCGGAAGGTAGAAATGTTCGAGTTTCCTCGGTGACCAGTACAGAATTTCTTTCACGCCCGCCCCGCTGCCCCTCTAGACGCGTGAGGCACATGAAGATGCCACACCAACTCGACGCATTCTAAGGGTTGTTCTGCAACCGCAGGTCACGCAATGAGATGATCTTGGTGTGGCTGGTGTGATCACGGCGTCGGAGCCTTCCTGGATAACCCCGTGCACCGGGCTGAGCCCGCGCTGCTTCGGCAAGCTGGTGACGGTTTTACGGCGCCAAGGCGCGGACGCGGTCCGCGAGGGTCGGCCATGGAGCCTCCCGCTGGAGGACCGGGCCCTACTGGTCGCGGCGTACTGGAGAACCAACCTGACGACGCGCCAGCTTGGGCTGCTCTTCGGGGTATCCAAGTCGGCGGCGGATCGGATCTCGGATCATCGACCACCTTGGACCGCTGCTCGGGCTTCGCCCTCGCAAGCGTTTCGCCAAGGACACGGTGCTCATCGTCGACGGCACCCTGGTCCCCACCGGTGACCACACCGTCGCCGACACCCGCCGTGTCGTCGTGGTCGGCCGACCGCTCCCCGGGAACCGCAACGACTGCAAGGCATGGGCGGAATCGCACAGATGCACAACCTCGCCCTCGCCGGATAGATCAAAGGGCTTCATTGCGATCAACCACCCGAGACATCTCGGAGAGCTTTTACGGGACAACTCTTTCGAGGCTGTGCAGGCGTGCGGGCCCGGGCGTACTTGCCGGCGGTGCGGAGGTTCAGGCCGAGCGCCCGTGCCACGGAGCTGTGACTCTGTCCGGTGCGGGTCAGGGCGATCGGGCGGGAGAGTTTCGCAACAAAGTGCGACACGTTCAGCTCGGCGGCTAGCTGCCTCTCTTTCCCGGGGAGCGCCCCCAGGAAGACCACCTGATCTACGTGTTGTGAAAGATGCTGCGCTACTGCCGCTCCCATTCCGCTCATTGCGCCGGCGAGAAGTGCTTTTTACTGTGGGTCGGGCGAGGTAAGCGAGGCCCACCCAAACCCGCCCGCGGACCGGGTAAGAAGAGGCCCCGGCAACGACCAA